>JAEOSY010000583.1 GCA_016840125.1 Candidatus Helarchaeota archaeon
GGTGAAAGGTGATGCCCTGTAATCAATTTCTACTTTTATTTTAACCCCAACCCCCTCCTCCCTACATTTCCTTTTACGGGGCATCACCCACTAAAATCCGTTAATGCCCCTGGTGAAAGGACAGACTACATTTAATAATTTGAGAAAAATCCCTTTCCACATCAAAATATCTCTCATTCTTTCTCTATCTAGTTAGAAGTTTACAAAACGTAGAGGGCTTCGTTAGAAGTTTACTAAAACACTAGTTAGAACTTTATCAATTTGAAACAGTACTGAAATTTTTTTAAGCTTAAAGTATATTTGCCTAGATTGAACTGTTAAAGCTAACTACGGAAGAGCTTTCACGAATACCAGTATATTTATGGGCTTTATATATTATACAATTACGAGTATAAAAGATTTAAATGGGATCTTTACTTAGGATATATTTAGGGAAGGATAATTTTTCTAATATTGTTGTCTAATAAGCTTTAGACAATAAGACGATTGACAATAACAATCTAAATTCTATTAGAGAAAAGATTCTTTCTCTACAACGGATATGTAACACAATGACTCCATATAAAAAATATAATCTCGTTGGGTATGGAATAATCTACCCAAATCGAGAATTTAAAATAAAGAGAATACCCGAAACACAAAAAATTATCATAAAAATTCCAAGATGGATTCTAGATATTATCGACACACAATTTTAACCATGAAACAAAAATCGGGTGTGGAGACACCACTCCACACCCAAATCTAATGATTAATAAATTTAAATAGAATGTCACATTGATACTTTCAATAAAAATATATTAGTAATAAGATAAGTGACTAAAATCAAAAATTAACACAATTAAACTAAAGAGGGAATAACATGCCAACATTTTCTCAAAGACATGGCATTAAACCACTAAAGAAAAAAATTCAAATGGATGATATGGACAAGGAACTGATTTCTAAATTATGGAATAGTTTATATGAGATTTATTGGAATACAATGAAACGTTATCCTTTAATTACACAAAATGAAAAGATAGAATATTTAATAAAACGACTTTGGCATAATGTTTTAAAAGAACCTATTGATACTCTGTGGGAAGAATGGTCTAAAGTTAAGAACCAAATTAGAAAATATTTTTTTGAATGCAAATGGAATGAGAGATACGATTTTATTGAAAAAGTAGTTGAATATTATGATGATGAGAAATCTCCACAAACCACACATAATGAGGAATTTAAAAAATTTTGCAATCAAATACTAGAGGAAGAGTCCGCACCTTATCGGTTTGTTGGCGATTTAATTACTCCAATCATTTCGAATATTGAGATTGAAGCGATTGAAGAAAGTTTGAAGTCACCTCTTAAACCTGTTTATGAACATATAAACGCATCTCTAACTTTTTTATCAGATCGTAAGAAACCTGATTATAGAAATTCAATTAAGGAAGCAATTAGTGCGGTAGAATATGTTTGTAGAAAGATAGCAAATGAGAATGATGTAACATTAACGAAAGCATTGAATAAAATTGAAACTGAAGGAAAAATTCAATTCCATCCTAAACTAAAAAAATCTCTTCAAGAATTATACTGGTACACAAGCGATGCGGAAGGTATTCGGCACTCGTTAAAAGATGAGAAGAATCTTTCGTGTGAAGATGCGAAATTCATGTTGGTGTCGTGTTCTGCCTTCACAAATTATTTAATACAAAAAGCATCAAAAGCCGGAATTAAACTAACTTAAATCTTCAATTACTAAATCAAAACAGTGAGAAATATGGAGAAAAAGAGATTATTGACACGATTAGAGGAGTTAATTGATGAAGGTCAAAAATTAAATTATAACTCAGGTGTATCATTTGAACAATGGCGTTTTAGCTCTGAAACGATACTAAAAAGGATTTATCCTGATAGATTTAATGAAAACGATTATATGTACATTCATACATTCGTGGAATATACTGATAGTGCTCAAGAACGCTTAATGGGACTGTTAAAATCTACTAGAGATAGTTTAGAAAAAGGACTAATTGGAAACATTGAACATGAAGTCAAAAGAGTAGAAATCAATAATCTATTAGATTATAGTTACGAATTATTTGACGAAAATAATGATGCGCTTGACCGTTGCGCGTGTGTATTATCACGAATTGTCTTAGAAAGAACGTTAAAAATTTTATGTGAGAAAAATCAAATTGAATTTGACTCAAAAACTAAGGTTAGCACTCTAAATCATAAGCTACGAGAAAGTGGAGTTTATAGCGTTTCTGAAATGAAGGAAGTTGACTATCTTTTGAGTATAGGAAATTATGCGTCACATTCAGGGGATGAATGGGAAAAAACCAAACCACAACAAAGACGAAAAGCGGTTCGGGGTGTTGAGGATTTCTTTAAAAGATTTGTTTAATGAAAATTCTTTCTATTATTGAATAAAGCGAGGGATTATCTTCAATGTATCCAATTGAACAAGGGATAATATTTCCCAAAACTCTTTTTGACGAAAAAAATTTGACAGAAGAAGAAATCATTAAAGCTCAAAACAGCTTTAGATTAATTTTTAACTTTGATAAGAACACACCCTTAGATATTGAAAACAAAAATTATGGCCAACTTATAAAACTACTTGCATTGGCAAGTAGATACAAGCGATTAACCGAAGCATTAGAATATTTGATTATGGGTTTTCAAAATTCTCTACAAAAGAAGTATAAAGCTGGTTATAATCTAATTTTTACAGCGATATCTAACGTATCCATTATTGACATAAATGATCCGCGAGTTACAAAATATGAGGATACGGTTGCTCAACTTAAATTTGGTGGAAAAAGATTTAACGACTTATCTGATAAAGAAAAGACAATTTGTACAACTTTAATTATGAGTCTTAGGGAAATATATTGTCTAACGCAAATAATAAAATCCAACCTCCAATCTCCTTCAATTCAAAATATGTTTAATTTAATAGAAAAAATCAGAGACGTTTTTAGAGATTTATTTGGTTTTCAGATTGTAAAGTTTGATAAAGGTGACGTTTTAGAACCATATAAGCTTTTGAGACATGGAATTGCACATTCTCATTTTGTTTTTATCGGAAATCAAGTTAAAATTGTACATTGGAAAGAGTATTGGGAAAGTGAAGCGTCTATAAAGAAAGGTAAAAGTAAAAAGTTAAAGAAAAAAAAGCCTATCAGTCTTTTCGAAGAGGATTATAATGAAACTTCAGAGGAAATGAAATATTGGGTTGCAATACTCAGTCAAATTATTGCAATATATCAACTTATGCAACAATCTAAAAAAGGATAATTACAAATCCATTAGTCGTCATTCTTCATTCAACTTCCTTCTACGAACTTTACAACCGTACCTGCTACTCCTAGGCGCATTCTCCACGCAAATAAAATATGTGGGGATACTATTAAAATTGACAAAAACATTCAAATTAATTTTCATGTTATCTCCTCCCGCCACCGAAACCCACACCCGAAGCACCGAGAGAGGACGAAGGTTTTGTAGTTCCACACCAGACTGATCGTCTCCGTGCCGATAAATCCTACAGGAAACGAATTATCTCAACTATCCAAAGAGTTATCCATATAAGAAGAAACATATGTAAAATATGGGTGCATACGGGATAGGTTTATTATCATTTCTCAACTTTACATTATTTAAAGGAAGAAAAATCGATTTTTCTACATAGTTCATTGTAAGAGGAAATGAATTGGAAGCACAATCTTTTAGAGGAAAAAAATCCAGGTATAGCATTCCACCGAACTATAGCATAGAACGAATCGATCATAAGCTGGTCATCCAAATCGATGAAACTGAATATGCGAAAGCATTTCGAAACTGGAGCTTCTTTTCTTTGCTGATAATGATGGTTTGCATCCTCCTTTTCATATTGGACGGTACGAATATGAAGAATTTTATCCCAGCTATGGGGGTGTTCGCCCTTTTCGGGGGAGTTGGACTGTATTATTATTTCAGGTATCAGCAGACCAATCGGGTTGTTCAGTGGTATCTTGATCAATCATTTGGAAATGCGACTTATCAAAAGATATCACCGACATTCAGCGAGCTCAATCAGATTAGATTATCCAATATAAATTCTCTTAAATGCAGTTTCGATTACTGGTTTTTCAAGTACCAAATCAGTTTTATCACTGTAGACAATAGAAGGATTTTATTAATAGCAGGGGTAAGAAAAGAAGATTATGAATCATTCAAAAGGGAATTGACAGAGTTTTTAAATGTACCTATAATACACCACAGAAAGCTCGGAACTATAGCTATTTTTGTGCTCTGCAACTTATTTTTTCTGGGAATTTTCTACCTCTTCGCGCAGGAAACCCTTCTTCTCGGGTTATCGATGGTGTTTTTCGCAATTAGTGGTGGGTATCTCGTTCTCAAAAAGGATTTATAAAAGGTGGAAAAAAGTGGAACATGTATTAGATTCCTTACTTAATCAATTATAGAATTTTCTAGAAAAAAAGTTTACGAACCCGAAAATAGTTTACGAAAGAAGTTTACGAACCTAGTAAACAATTTTCCAAACCCCCGCCTGTATGCTTTCCGTCACGTCGCCGCCTATTGCCTAGACAGAGGATGGGAAATAAGTTTACGAAAAATGTTTACGAACCTGTAAAAGATCTCGAAAAAAGTTTACGAGTTGGAAAAATGTTTACGAAAAAAGGTTTACCAGCACCGCAAGACATTTTGGTGTTCCGAAAGGAATTTTCGTTAGCGATGCAAGCGATTATTGGTTCTTCTCTCATCAGCTCAACCCCCATTGGGATCTAGTTGAACAAAACTGTTAAATATGTGAATCGACTGTGTTGTATAAGGAGTCGGATGTGACGGATGGCAGGCAGATTCGATTACTTTTGTATAATTTATTATTCCCTCCTCCCCCTTTTCACGAACGGGGCTGTTTATCACACTTCCCACTCCATTTACTACTGTTAGAACGTCTTCCATGGCTTTTTTACACTTTCCACTCGTCATGAAGGAGTTGTGTTATAGCCTGAAGTAAAAAACCTTAAAAGGGAAAAGTCAATTAGTTACACTTGTCCAAATGGAGTTCCGGGGAGTCAAGATGGAGTTCCACTAAATAAAAACCAAGGGCGTAATC
Organism: Candidatus Helarchaeota archaeon; assembly: GCA_016840125.1. The sequence goes on from JAEOSY010000583.1 coordinate 5,114, forward strand.
AATTTGAGGTGAAAGGTGATGCCTTGTAACTATTTTTATTGAACCCCAACCCCCTCCTCCCTACATTTCCTTTGCAGGGCATCACCCACTAAATTCCAATAACATTCTCAGGTAGGAAAAGTTCTAAACCATATATTTTTACTTTTTGAGGTGTAGGGTATATATATGATAAAGGATTCCTCCATTTTTAGAAAATTTATTAGACTACTAATTTGTTTTTTTAATTAAGTGAAAGGTCGGATGTGACGGATGTCAGGCAGATTCCATTACTTTTGTTTTTCATTATATTATTCCCTCCCCCTTTTCTATCGGGATCTGCCCATCACACTTCACACCCGCTATTCTAACCGCAAAACGTCCCTCATTCTTTTTTCAACCGTTCCACCCGTCATGAAGGTGCCACAATGGAGCCATAACTTTAAATGGTCGGATTTTCAGAACCAAATTGGATTCATCCATGTTAGGTTGAAGTTAAACTTAGAGAAGATCCGGATTTAGTGAACACATTCAAAATGGGTAAAGGGGGATCTTCCTTTTTTAGGTGGTTGGTCGATGGAAAAGGATGATAAATTTCCGTTTGAAGAGATTAATTTCAGTTTGCAACCCAAAATTATAATTCTATTTGTAAATATAGGGAGTATGGTTAGATGGAATTAACGAGAAGGGAGAGACGTCAATTAATCGTGAGCTGTGTCGTAATATCAATTTGTATAATTTTAATTTTTGCACTAGATCTCATTCTTGCAGGGATTTTTCCGTCAATGGATTCGGAATCGTGGAGGTACATGAAATATTTCCTGATTTTTCCCCTGATCATTGGTGGGATAAGCATTATCTGGATCGTGAAGCCCAGAAAACTTACCCCACATGTCGTGGAAAGGTCCGAAATTCAAGAAAAGGAACTCCATGAAGAATTGATTAATGTGGGGATAGTGCTTAGTGGCGAACTTTTAAAGATTATAGAGCGGATCGCATACTGTGATCCCGTCTATGCACGGAAACGGTTCCGAAAATGGCCGTGGAGAGCAAAGGGTAGAATAGTTCTAACAAGTAAAGAACTAATTTTTCTTAGTGTGAAAAAAAAAAAAACATACTTTTCAATCCCTATTTCTGCCATTCACGCTATCCAATACTTTGTCGCTAGAGGTGGTTCCAGAACATTCAAAGTGTGTGAAATCGTCTATCGTGAAACGGAGGAGGATCAGAAGGGGTCAGTGTTATTCATGGGGACAATCGGGTTCAGCACATTTGATTATCCCAGCGAAATTGAGTTGAAAAGCATGAAGTTAATGGAAACGTTGGAAAAGTGGTATGAAACCTGGGTGGAGGATTAAGGGATGAGCTTTTTCAACTTCAGATTGATTATTTTCTTACAATAAGGGCAGAAAACCGGGTGTTTTTCTACCACGTCCTTCTCCACCACCAGTTTAATCATACCAACCAGCCAAAGTGTTA
>JAEOSY010000064.1 GCA_016840125.1 Candidatus Helarchaeota archaeon
AAAACGGCTCAATTGAACCGACCAACCCAAACAATTTATGACAGGTATGATCCAGATCCTCTAATTATGGCTTTAGTCAGGAAAACCAATGCATTCTTAGGTAGGAATACATAATTTAAAATAGGCTTGACATAGGAACCCACATAGAAGCCGATTTATACAATTCAGCCGAAGTGTGGATTGCGTATAGCTAATATACAATCTTGGAAAGTAACTTAGGTGACGGAATTTTACACCTGAGATACGAATACGATATCCCAATGATTAATAAATACAGTGGAACCAATTAGTTGGATCAACCACAGGTTTTACAAGCCCAAAATACCTGATATCAGAAGCTATACTGAATCCAGCCTAACAATTCATTTTCTTCTAAAGTTAACACCGAATTGGCCGATATAATAATCGGGGGCATTTTCATGAATGAGCCTGTCAATCAAATCGTTGGTATTATAAATACTACTTTACAGCGAATGTTTCAAAACAGAGTACCTGTATGCCCTTTGACTGATCCGCAAGTAGATAGTGAGAAAACCTCGCATAAATATATAATCGAAAATAATTTGACTGTGTATGAGAAGTACGATCGTCACGGCAAACTGATCTCCAGAGTACCATGGTCGCTCAAACCAATTGATGAAAAAGCATAACCTGAGTATTTCATGTGTTCAGTCTCGAATTAGCAACTTATAAGCATCGATTGAATGTCTTATGCTTCTACTTCTTGCCAGAAAACCAAATATCACCAAAGTCCAGATTGAGAATAACACTCTTTTCACTATAGCTGTAATATCTAACATATCAAGCTGAGATTTGGTGCAATTCAAAAAGCTGATTTTTACCAAAATATCAAATGTCCGTTCTGCTAAAAAATTTCATATACGAAATAAGTATCACAACCACAGCAAATTTAAAAGCAAGTGCCGTTATTATGCTTAAAATCTCCGTGGAAAATTTTGCGGTCGAATCTCGTATGCAAAGATGGCGGGCGGGGTCGTCGGTGATTTATCGAGGGGGGACCGTGCAGAGCTGAAGCGAATTACCGACTTCTCTGTGTCTTCAACGGTGCTTAAACACACTGAGAGGCGATTCTAGAGAACTTTATACTTTACGGATACCACACTAGCGGTGAAAGGTGTGAACTTGTGGGATTAAGGGAAAAGTTTGCGAAAGGGTTTATCTCCTTGTTTTTCAATTATGAATACATTGTTCACCGAAATTATTCTCAAATGGCCGATGAGAAGATTCTTTAAAGGGAGGCCACGGTTAGAACTGCATATGAAAATACATGGCTGAAATGGATGAGATTGGTGCGAGGAATGGGTAAATTTTAGTATTCTTTATTTATTGCTTCCAACTCTTTTGCATACTTTTTGCTAATTGCATCTAATTTCTGTGAGTACTGCCTATATGTTTCGTTTGCCACTTTACCCACCTTTAAATACTCTGATTTTTCTGGTACTAAATTCAAAAAAATTCCATCAGCCATGATAAGCAGCAGAATTATCAAGGGCACCAAAATTAGCAGTTCCCAAACGTTTGGCTTTGTTATTGTGGCATCAGATTCTCTGTTTTTTGCGGTATTAAATTCACTCATCTGGATGCTTTACCCAAATAAGGCTGTTATTCAATGGTGATTAGCGTAGGTTGTATTTGTTCATCTTTATGGTTTAAATAATTCAATACATTCTTGACGTCTTCGTCCTTCCACTCTGCACTGCCAAAAAACGTTTTCCATTTTTGTAGATTCAGGGATGCAGCAATTATCTTAAGGCCAACCCCGATGCCATTCAACATCCTGACGATACATAAAATTTCATTCCGATAGGGGTGAAATGACGTGAGTATATCCCAAAAGTTGAATGTAGTGGCACTTAGCATAATTGGAATAGATCTTTTTCTCTCCACTAATTTCTCTTCTTTCCATTCTCGGTGATTTTCCCTTTGATTTGTTACCATGTGCTTAAACTCCTGCAGTCCATTATCTTGTATCTTTATTGATATTAATTGTATCGGCAAAGGAGTGCCATGACTGAAGCAAAAAGTTGAGATGGAAGCATCATTTCCCGGAATCGGCTTGTCGGTTAAAACCTAATTCTAAAGCTATGATCAATCATGCCGATAATAAAATTATGGCAGGGTATTATCCTTAATTTCGATTTTCCTCAACAGGGGGGGTGGCTTAAAATATCCGCTACATATAAGCCTAAATCAAAATGAGATCCCAACTATCACAATTTGAATTTAAGCATTTTGGCAGGGAGGATTGGGAAGAGGTTTCCGAAATAACTGTTTTTGAAAAATTAGTGGATAAATATGGTCGGGTCA
>JAEOSY010000584.1 GCA_016840125.1 Candidatus Helarchaeota archaeon
GGCGTACCGCCTGATAACCTTAGGGCGGGTCTGTCCGCAGCTGCCTGCGGCTAGATGGATCAGAAGCATAGGAATTTTATAGATTTTTATAAAAATTTATAAATTTTTATAACTTTTTGGAAGGTTATTCCCTTATATATGATTTGTTGGATCAACATAGCTCTTTTTCATTTCAAGAAGCATAAAATGAGTAATGGTAATGATGACATCCCAAAAAACGGGTCTCCCTAATGAAGCCATTAAATCTAAGGAATTCCGACGCTACTTTGGTGCAGAAAGCATGGGTGGAGCCACAAACGCAGCTGGCGCACTTGGTAATGGAAAGCTGACTGTTGGGATTAGTCCTTGGAGCGAACTTATTTATTTTCGCTGGCCTACGTTATCCTACTATGATCATCTCCGATATTACACAAAGGCACGTGGATTACTAAGCGCTCTCTCTCCGAAAGACATGCGGTGGGGGAAGGATGCTCCAAGCTTGGATTGGCACCGATATGGTCGCCCTTATGATGTGTATCCAGGAGCGGGGGCACGCGGTGGGATTTCTCTGAGTTCTGGTAACGTGAGCTGGTTCGGGGACTCGACCTGGACGAGTTCCCGGCGGTATGAACCCCCGGATGGTCCAATCATTTGCACAACGGTATCTCGACAGGATGCTAAAGTCGAAATCTGCCAGTGGCTTGACCAGAACAGTGACTTATTAGTGCAGGAATATCATATTGAATCAAGCAGTGCCTCGAAATTCTTCTATTATGGAACTTTCGCTCCAACAAAAAAGTTGGACCGTGGGTTTGGTGTCCCAGATTCAAAAAAACATGGCTTTGCGGGGACATATCTTCCAGATCACTCAATAATTCTTTATTTTCAACCTAATGTAAAGGATAAAGGTAGAATTTCATCCAAAATCAATACTGGATTATCCGCTGCACAAATCGATGACCTATTTCCTGAACGGGGGACATTCATTGCGATGAGTCTGACACCATCTCTCGATGGGTTTCAAGTTGGTGCCGACCGGAGGGGGCGGTCAGTTAGTAGGGATGCTCCAATTGGGGCGAGTGAAAATGCTATTACAGGTAGCTTGGATAGTAATATCGGGTACATTGGTCAAATTGATGCAGGGTTCGAGTATGAACTTGATGGTGGAGAAAATGATGTAACAGTATTGATTGGGGTAGCTGATACCGCGGAAAGCAGTGTAAAGATAATAGAAGCTGCCCAGAAACCGAATTTAGATAAAATAAAAAAAGCAACCATTAATTATTGGTTGAATCTCTCAAAAAATATAGAGGTCCCACAGCAAGCTAAAGAGACGGAGAAAATTTTAGCACGTCGCCAAATCACGAATCTTTTTATCGGGCGTGATCCGGAGACTGGTGCGATTGTAGCAGCACCGACCCGCCAACCTGCGTACCGATTTGATTGGCCCCGTGATGGCGCTTTCTATGACCTTGCATTGGATTTCGCAGGTTTTCCTGAAATTGTGAGCCACCATCTCGAATTCTACAGACGTTTTCAACGAAAGAAACGAATTGGAGCGAGTATATCTTGGCTTTTGAGGTTCAAATCACCCTTTTATTCACCAAAGGGACATTGGGATGCTATCTTATTTACAGATGGGCGAAAAGGGGCACTTTCGATAATTCCCTTCGAAATAGATGAAACATCGCTAATTCTTTGGGATCTCTGGCGTCATGAACAATTCGTTCCTTCCTCCGAACAAGCCAGTTATCAAAAAACATCACTTGGCACGCTCACCCTTGCCGCCAATGCAATTACCTCATATGTAAATAAACGAAAAGGCTGGAATAAGCGTGCATTCGAGGATGATAACATTGTTCCAACCGCAACCTTGCATGGAGCCTCATCCATCCTAATGGGGTTAGCATCTGCTATCGACGCGGGGCGCAAATGGGGGGGAGATACCGAAAGCATAGACCGTTGGAAAGCATCTGCGATAGCTCTACGTGAGGGGATCCTCCGGAGAATTGAAGACAAATCCATCCTTGGGAAGGCAGGATGGCGAGGGATCCGATGGGCACTATTTCCCGCACCTGTGTTTGAAACCTATGAGGATTCCCGTGCCCAAACGTTAATTGATGCGTTGATAACAGAAACTGAAGAGAAGATAACCCAGAAAAGGCTCGCATATAGTTACCTGGCTGAGGATGTATACGTCTTATGCATTGCCGCTGCAAACGATCCTAACATCAAACCATTACTTTCACAAGCAGTTGATGTGGTTGTAAATCAACTTCCTATACCTGGTACTAATTGCTATGGGGAGAATACAATTCTAATTTCGATGCCAGATTCCCCAAAATATCTACTTCAACAACGTGTTAGCATTCCTCATCTCTGGAATGGGGTCTGTGCTTACCTTTGCATTGAAGCTTTCTATCGACCTGAACGCTTCTTATCCCAGATCCCCCCAATCCCTAAATAGAAGGGATTTCCTTGACTTTTTAACAGCGTTAACCTCTCTAGATTTCAACAACATATAAATAGAAGTAAAATTAATCCGTTCTCAACATTCTTTTCTCCTAAATAATAAAAAAGTGGTGAGGCAATGGATAGCAACAAACTAGGAGATCGCCTAAATTTAATAGGAAACATAATATTAGCAGGTCTAATGGTTGTATTTCTTATTGTTATTTATGTAATGCAAGATCTATTTCTGGCAATAGCGGGACCCGAAGGACCAATGTTTATTTTTATTTACCAAATTTATTACGGTTGTCTATTGGCACTGGGAGTAATAGGAATTATTCTTGCAATACTTGGGAAGAAAAAGGGTCCCAATGGACTCACTGGCGGAATTGAGCTACTTAAATCGATCGGTAGTCTTATCATTGTTACCTATGTCGCTATATGGTCGATTATACTCCTTACAGCTGTTGGTGACCCCAGCGGACCCACAATTACGGGTATGATTAATTTATTCATCTTTATAATCGTCATACTTGGGCTCTTGGGCGGTCTGTTTAAAATCAAAGGGCGCAACCAATAATTCCCAACCTCTTTTTTTAAAAAAAATTGAGCAAAAATTAGAAATATAAGAAATTCATTAAAATACTTTATATTAAAAAAGGGTGAGAAAAATACATCATAGAAAAAAAATTGTAACGATAATAATGTTCCTCTTAGTTTTTACCATGATGGGACTGATATCGGGTTTAATCGGAACAAAATCTAGTAATGGTTCAGAGACTCTCGGGAATCCTGGAGCTCTATCTCCAAAAGGATCTATCGATCCTGCCTCCCCTGATTTCTTAGCTGATGAGGTCGATGAATTGGAATCTTTTGACACCGAAGATGAAGAATATTACTATGATACCTTTCAAGTGAATGCATCTGGTTATTTTCTGAGCTGGGTCTATACGGCTCAGCCTGGTGTTGTAATGGCGGATAATTTGAACTTGTATTTATATTCTGATTCCAACTACACCGTTTTGGTCGATTCTTCCACTTCAATGACAGATTACGTGGATTGGGTCGTGTATCGTCCGGCGAGTAGCCAAAGTATGTACCCCATGGTTTATACTGAATGGATATGGGGTACGTGTACAAATAACCGAATTGAAGCCCAATCGGGAGTTCCCATCAATCTGAGTTCAACGTACGATGTTTTCATGAGTCTTGGTGAATGCGGAGATCTTTTCGTCGTCGCGCTTTCATCTTCCACCACCTACAACGTAGATTTAGATGTACCTGCAGGTTGTGATTTTGATCTATATGCCTTTCGATTGGCACCTGGATCCAGCAGCCAAGTAGATTATGAAAAAAGCGAAGAAGCTGCGGGTAGCGATGAACACGTCACTCTACAACCAACCTCTACAGATGATTATGCCATTGTTGTAATATTCCGATCCGGATCCGGGACCGCAAAATTAACCGTAGCGCCTCGCACCGGCATCCCCTCATTCGAGATGTTACCCGTATTAATAGCTTTAATCAGTTTAATGGTAATATACATCACTAAAAAACACAACCTAATAAAAGGTTAAATGTGTTTTTAGTGATAGAAAAGAGAAACTGCTTCAAAAAGGATTATTTACACGTCATACCACAAGAATCCAGCTTCTGCTGGGCTATCCCCTAACTTTTTTTTATTTATTAAAAAATGCCTATTACCAGTTGATCCTATGTCTTACCGTTTTCTCAAAAAAGGGGGGAAAATTAAAAATCCGCCGCTCATTCCTTATGGAGGATCTTGAGACTGCTCCCTAGAAGAAAAACTAAGCTCAGACCGACCGCCACGTAGAAACTTATAGAAATTATAATCATCATGAAGGCATCGCCCCCGACGCCAGCAAGTGCATCGAATACAACCAAGATTAAAGTAGTAAAAACTCCAAGGAAAACGGCAGTTGCAGCTACTCCGAGGAAGCCATTGCGTCGATTGCGAGGACTCATCTTTCCAATTACGCTCACCACCAGCAACATTTCAGCCAAAACGAAGGTAAACGTCGCTGTCATTTGACCCGCTGCAAACGGAATGATATATTCCGATGCAACATTCTCAAGCATACTAGGACTCATGATAATCAACATCATAATAGCAGCTGCACCAATTACTGACAAAAAAAGACCAGTAAAAATGCATAAAATATTTCCAATTTTATTCAGATTCATTCTCTACTTCCCTCAAGTTCAGTAGAATCGTTGGTTGATTATTCGTCTATCTATCTTTATAAAAATATGGGTTTCGAAACAGCTACGGAAAGTGAATAAGAGTAAATAAATTTCAATAAATTTGAATAATTTTACGTTAGATTTGAGTAGATGTATTTTGCGCAAAATTCCAATTTGCGCATTTTAGTCGGGCAGATTTATAACCGATGGTCGTGTATTTTCTTGTGATTTGTCATTGAGGGGAGAATTTGAAGAGTATTAAAACCGTTCGCCTCACTTGTTTTAGATGTAGAGAGGCGATTTCCCTGAGCTGAGGAAATGGACAAAAAATCAAAAATTACCTTAATAAAATGGAATGGATTGTGACTAAAAAAATTAAAAAAAGATAAAGAAAAAAAAAGTGGATGAGGTTACTTCTTACCTTTCTTCTTCGCTGGTTCTCCCATTTTATTTTTTAAGACACGCTTGCCTTTGGTGACATCGCCTTTCTTAACTGTCTTTCTAGAGAGTTGACCTTCTTGCTCGCCTTTACTCTTGGTAGGCATCGCTTCCACTAAGCTATCCAGAGCCAGTTTAATAAGGTCTTCTAACCAATTGATCATTGGTTCCTTTGCATCACGACTAACGTTCAATTTTGTTTCCTTTCCCTCGTACGTGCCTCGAAGGAGTTCCCTTATCCGTGAATAATAAACTAACGGCTTTTTTGCTTCAGTTGCCTCTTCAGCCATATTTTTCTACCCCACTCAAATGTATTACAAACGTATTACATGAGTTAATTTTTAATAAGAATTTTGCACTTTTTAAGCCTTACGCTTTTCTGTCGAACAAAAATGTAGTGATCATACACGACACATTTTTACCAAAATATATTATGGATTATTAAACTGAGATTGCTATTGTCTGCTTTATTTTCGTTTTTATCGTTGAATATTTTCTCATTAAATAACTTATATGAAAAATTGAATGCATTTCGAAATTAAATCCGCGCCTATTTATACTTTCATTTTATGCCAATTTAAACTAAGAATCCAGTCCGATTCTTTCTATCCATGTAAATGGAGTGTGAAATTAAAATGAGGGAAAAAAATTACCAAAAATTCATGTTTTTCTCATACAATTTCAGCTAATATGGCGATTAATATAAGTTTTTAAAGAATATTATCTTAAATCCTCCCATTGTACTTGTACTTTTTTTATTAAAAACTGAAAAAAAAAGTAACAAAACAGTGCATTCTATGTTCTTGTTGTTATACAAAATTTTTAAGATGGGAAATCACAAAATGTCTTATCAGAAACTAAGAGGATTTTAGTTAGAACGCTTAAGGTGATTTATGATATGCTTGACTTAAATGATCCCCGCCGAAAAGACGAAGTAGATCGCGTGATTAAATTTATTCGTGATGAGGGGATAAAATATGCGCGCTTACAATTCATTGATATTAATGGATTATTAAAGAGTTTCTCTGTTTCCACGAAATTTATTGAAAGAACGCTCGCTGAAGGGCAATATTTTGATGGATCCTCCGTTACTGGGATGGGTAGTATCGAAGAAAGCGATATGATCGCGATTCCTGATCCTTCTACTTTCAATGTGATCCCCTGGAGATCTAAAGAATTATCTACCTGCCGGTTCATTTGTGATATATATTTGCCCAATGGGAATCCCTATGAGGGTTCATCAAGATACGTTTTGAAAAAGGCATTGGAAGAAGCCAAAAAGCTGGGTTATACCTTGAAATGTGCCCCTGAGTTAGAATTTTTCATCCTTGAGGAAAATGAATCCACTATTCCTGCTCCTATGGATTTTTCCGGGTACTTTGATTTACATCCTAGTGGCATTTCTGAGGACTTAAGGCGGAAAATGGCGGATACGGCGGAACAATTCGGAATAGATATAGAGGTGGCTCATCATGAAGTGGCCGTAGGGCAAAATGAGATTGATTTCCGCTATGATGAAGCCATGCTTACTGCAGATCGAACCATTACCATGAAGATGGTCATCAAAAGTATTGCGAAACGTAATGGATACCTTGCTACTTTTATGCCCAAACCCTTCTTTGGTGTCAATGGTTCCGGAATGCATGTCCATCAGAGCCTCTGGACGCTAGATGGGCAAAACGCATTCTTTGCTGAAAATGAAAAAACTGGATATCTCTCCGATGTCGCGCTACATTTCATTGGTGGGCAATTATTACATGGACGTGAGATGTCAGCAGTGCTTGCCTCTTGGCCAAACTCTTATAAAAGATTAGTACCGGGCTATGAGGCACCTGTCTATGTTGCCTACGCCCACAAAAATCGGTCAGCATTAATACGCGTCCCAGATTTCGGGAAACGTAAGAATGCCGCTCGGATGGAAATTCGTTGCCCTGATCCTGCCGGAAATCCCTATCTCCAATTTGCGGTGCTCCTTCAAGTTGGTCTAACCGGGATTAAGAAGAAAATAGAACCACCGGAACCCACCGAATTAAACGTTTATAAAATGAGTTTAGAAGAGCGACGCAAACTTGGGATTATTTCATTGCCAGAATCTCTCTCTGAAGCCCTTAAAGAGCTCGAAAAGAGCGAATTGATGCGTCAAGCCCTCCTACCTACCGCTTATGAAAACTTTTTAGAAATAAAATGGAAGGAGTGGGATGAATACCGCATGCAAGTGACGAGCTGGGAATTGGAACGGTACATCCAGAAATTATAAACGAAAAATCAAAGTTCGTTACGTAAAAATAGAAAAAGATCATTAATCAACATCAACGCGACCAAAATATCTACTAGTGGTCGCCTCACAATTTCTTTTACATCCTCATCAACTGAGTACTCCTCTTGCTCTACCTCAATTGCGGTCCAAGTGTCCAGACTGTCGCTCATTCACTCATCTCCAATAACGGTAACACTTTCTAACACCATTTTTTCTTTAAAAGGTACCTCTTTATTGTCGAAGATAAATACTCCAAAAATTTAGACCATATTTCCGATGGAACTTAAGATTCTGTTCAAAAATAACTAATAAATTCGAAAATTGATCAGTTTTACCTAGCAATAATAACATATAATATAGACTTTTTTGATAGAATGGTATAATTTCAATACCAAACAATGGCAAAATAATCACCTTCCTTATAAAACTCAATGTAAATTTATTATAAACTACACCTAACATTCTGCCATCATTTGATAGATTTTCTCTAACTACATGTTAAATTTTTTTCACTATGTTTATCTAAGTCCTGTTGAGATGTAACAGCAATGAGATTTAGGTGAAAATCATGGCTCATTACGCAGATAGAGTATATGAAAAAGTCTTGGAGAAAAATCCAGGCGAACCAGAATTTCATCAAGCTGTAAAAGAAGTAATCGAGTCCCTGAAGCCATGCCTTGATAAACATCCGGCTTTCGAAGAATTCAGTATTCTAGAGAGAATTGTTGAACCTGAACGACAAGTAATCTTTAGAGTACCCTGGGTAGATAAGAATAGCAAGGTTCAAGTAAACCGTGGATTTCGGATCCAGTTTAATTCTGCCATTGGCCCTTATAAAGGCGGGCTTAGGTTTCATCCGTCCGTCTATATCGGTATTATCAAGTTTCTAGGGTTTGAGCAAATCTTCAAGAACTCTCTCACTGGACTGCCTATGGGTGGTGGAAAGGGAGGTTCTGATTTCGACCCAAAGGGAAAGACCGATATGGAAGTTATGAACTTCTGTCAGAGTTTCATGACGGAATTACAACGCCATCTTGGTTATGCAGTCTATACCGACTGTCCTGCAGGAGATATTGGCGTAGGTGGGCGTGAAATCGGCTTCATGCAAGGCATTTTCAAGAGGATTCGGAATTCTAGTGAAGGTGTGCTAACTGGAAAAGGATTGGACTATGGCGGGTCTTTAATTCGACCTGAAGCGACTGGTTATGGTTGTTCATATTTTGTTATGGAAATGCTGAAAGTCCGTGGTGAAGATATCAAGGGGAAAATCTGTACCGTTTCGGGATCCGGCAATGTTGCTCAGTATACGGTTGAAAAAGTCAATCAACTGGGCGGAAAATGTGTTACCTTATCGGATTCTAACGGGTCCATTTATGATCCCGATGGGATTACCTTTGGAAAGAAGTTTGATTTCTTCCTTGATCTGAAGCAAGTGCGCAGAGGGCGAATTAAAGAGTATGCTGAAGAATTTGGTGTAGAGTACCGGAAGGATAAGCGTCCATGGGATGTCAAGTGTGATATTGCATTCCCCAGCGCTACCCAGAACGAAATTGAGAAAAACGATGCCCAAAACCTTGTTGATAACGGCTGCATTGCCGTTGGTGAAGGCGCGAACATGCCCAGTACTCCCGAAGCAGTAGAAATCTTCCTTGAGGCAGGGGTCTCTTTTGGACCTGGAAAAGCCGCAAACGCTGGTGGTGTTGCAGTTTCGGGGCTTGAAATGTCCCAAAACAGTATGCGACTCTCCTGGACTCGTGAAGAAGTCGACAACCGCTTACAAAAAATCATGGAACACATCCACAAGACTGCGTACGAAGCTGCAGAGAAATACGGGCATCCCAAGAACTATGTCATCGGTGCAAATATCGGTGGTTTCTTGAAGGTTGCCAATGCAATGCTTCAGCTTGGTGTAATTTAAACTACTATTCTCTTTTTTTTAATCTCTTTTTGATAAATAGCAAATTCCTTGTTGCGTAAACGCATTCATATTAATTTTAATTACTTGATCCCTCTCTGAATCAAAATTAATTACTTTTATTGCATCCTTCCAACGATCTGTATCGGGGATCAGATCACCTAGAATGTTTTTTGAGTTGAAGAAGAACTCTCGGTTAAGAATATATTCCTCTTTATCGGGGTGAATAACAAGGTATAATATATCTGATTCTACAAGATTATTGAAGAAATGAGTCCCTAGAGAAACATCTGGAATTAATTCCCCAATTTTCTCTGCCATTTCACAAATAATTGAAAAATTTCGTATTTCAGTAAATGATACGGGTATTCCAAAACTTGGGGATGAAGTACCCCATCTTCCTGGCCCTAAAAGCATAAAACTTTTATTCTCTAATTCTTTTAACTGGTTAATTTTCCCTATCACGCGGGCAATCGAATAGCGCTCAGTCTCTCTCATTTTTCCATACACTTCAGGGACAATATATACAATTCTATCGATTGTTCCCGCGAGGCTATTCCCAATTATCGGGCCCGTTGTTTTTAAAATAATCGAATCACGCTCCACGTCTTTTGGTGAAACGATGTTTTTGATTTCATTTTTAACTTGGAATCGCCGACACTGTAAGAGATTAATTCGATAGTCCTTGTCATCTAAAAAATTAATGGTGTATTCGATGTCAACTGGACATTCATAGGCTTTTTCAAGGGTTTCTAAGATGCTTCTCATATCTTTAATAAAATTGGTATTTTTCAACAAGTTATTGAATGTCAAAATCCACGGGAATTGAATAGGTCTATTTAGTTGCCGCATTCTTTTTTCGAGATCTTGATTATACGTTGCTACAATTCTTAATGGCAATAGGTCTTCAATAAATTGCAAATTAACAAAATCCTCGGTGAGAAGCTCATTGCGTTCGATATCCAGCAAATCAACTTTCCGTTGGGAATGTTCTTCAATTTCTTCTAAGGAGCTTTCAACTCGCAATAAAGGTTCGTTTAAGGCAACGAGTCTAGTAAAATCATCTTCAATTCTTTCAACAGCACGCGTTCCAAGACCAAACACTAATCTTAAGAAACCCGCATTTGGGTCAATTTTCTCGTTCCAAACATAGGGATTGAAGGAAAAGCCTGTCCCCGCTATTTGTGGAAAAAAATATTTATCATAGATTGAACCGGAAACTCGTTGGACCAGTATAGCCATTTGTTCGTCTTCCTCCAACAAATTCCGATCCCGTCGATAAATTAGGGCTTCTCGACTAACGGCACTTGCATAGACTGTTTTTATAGCTTCAATAAATCCTTCTAAGCGTTCTTCTGGCGTTCCTTGATTTACACAAAAAATACTCTCATATTTTCCAGAGAATGAATTTCCATAGGAATCCTCTTGCAAACTACTAGAACGTATAATTATGGGCGATTGTCCGAAATAATTGAGAACGTCTTTGAATTTTTCAATTAAATAATCAGGGAATTTTCCAGAGAGAATCCTATCATGTGTTTCTTTCCATCCCTCAAGGAATTTATCGGGGTTTGATAGTTTTCTTCGCATCCACCAGCAACCATTTTTTACTAAGAAGGTATAAAAAACCTCGGTTCCTATGTAAAAGGAATCATGCGGTTCCA
>JAEOSY010000585.1 GCA_016840125.1 Candidatus Helarchaeota archaeon
AATATTAAAAATGAAAATATACCAAAATTACTTGAAACTCTCCCTGCCTTAAAACGCCCCACAATCTCTCCATTGGCTGGGGAAGAAGGGTGGAGTGCTCTGAACACAATAATTCCGAAGGCCCTCTTCCTAAAATTGATTCCAGAGTTGCGAAAATATGCACAGGGTATTGTAATTAATGAGCCAAGACAGATTTTACCCTTTGAACTTAAAGAATTAAACAACGTTGATAATACGTGAGAAGATAATGATTAAAACTATGGATCTCGCTACGTTTCAAAGGAAATTTTTAAGCAGTGTGAAGCAAAGAGGTCAATCTCAGTTTGAAGAGATAAAATCTGACGTTCAAGCTATTATAGATAATGTTAAAGAGAAAGGCAACGTTGCTATAGTAGAATACGAAGAAAAATTCGATAAAATTAAGCTAAATACCACACAATTGAAAGTCTCTTCTGAAGAAATTGAAGTTGCTTACACTCAAGTAGACTCTGAAATTCTCAATGTAATCAAAGAGATAATTAGGAATATTTCTACATTTCATGAAGCACAAAAACGTGATAAATGGTATGTGGAAACCTCTAAAGGAGTATCAGTCGGTCAGATAATGCGTCCTCTTGAGAGTGTAGGAGTATATGTTCCTGGGGGAAAAGCCCTTTATCCTTCTACTGTGACAATGACTGTAGTCCCTGCGAAAATAGCTGGCGTTAAAGAAGTCATTCTCTGTACGCCACCTCGACCTGATGGGAGTGTGGATCCGGTGGTCTTGGTCACTGCAAAAGAAGCAGGTGCTGATTCTATCTTTAAAATTGGGGGAGTACAGGCGATTGCTGCCATGGCTTATGGAACTAAAACAGTCCCCGCAGTAAATAAAATTGTAGGACCCGGTAATAAATACGTCAATGCTGCAAAAATTATTGTGAGTACCTCCATTGGGATTGATCTACCCGCAGGTCCCTCTGAAGTTTTGATTATAGCAGATGAAACGAGTGATCCTAACCTTATTGCCATAGATCTAATCTCACAGGCAGAGCATGATGAAAATGCTTATTGCTTTTTGATAACAACATCCAAAATTTTGGCTGATCAGGTTAATCAAGCAATTTCCCAACTCGTTCCAAATCAATCTCGCAAATCCATAGTTCAAAAAGCATTAAAGGATAATTCCTATATTATATTAGTTGAAGATATTGCTCAAGCTATTGAGCTCAGTAATGATATTGCGCCTGAGCATTTAGAAATTCAAATACAAGATAGTGAATCCATTCTCTCTCAAATCACCAATGCGGGAGCAATTTTTCTGGGTAAAAATTCTCCAGTTCCAGTTGGAGATTACGCCGCTGGGTCAAATCATGTCTTACCAACTGGTGGAACTGCGAAAATATACTCTGGGCTTTCTATCTTCAGCTTTTTAAAGCTGATTGATGTTGTCAAATGTTCAGTTGAGGGGCTTCGAAACCTTTTACCTTGGATAAAAGTGATTGCTAAGGTAGAGGGCTTGGAGGCTCATATCCAGTCCATTCAAATGAGGTTGAAAGAATGAAATGGGAACATCTGATTAGTAACAATTTGAAAAATTACATTAAATATACATCAGGCGCCTCAGTCCCGGATCTCTTAGAGCGCTTCCAGATAGATGAAGCCTCTATTCTGAAACTAGATGCTAATGAAAATGTTTTTATTGAACCAAGTTGGCTCCGTGAGAAAATCAATGAAGCTCTTCAAACGTGTTGTGTTGCAAGATATCCCGACAACCTTTACATTGATGCTCGAAATTCACTGGCATACTATCTCAATATTAAATCAGACCAGATTCTTCTTGGGAATGGATCTGATGACATTCTTGATGTTATTGTCCATGCTTTCTTAGATAATACTAGCGAATTAATTACTGCAGAACCCACCTTTTCAATGTACGAGTTTCTCACGAAAATTGTTGGAGCCAAACATGTAACAACTCTTTTAGATGAAAACTTTGAAGTCAATTCCGAAGAAATACTCGCGAGTATCAGCGATAATACAAAATTAATCATTCTTTCTTCGCCAAATAATCCTACGGGTAATCAATTTTCTCCTGACAAATTGCGACAAATCATTGAAGGTACTGATAGAATAGTGGTCATTGATGAAGCTTATGTAGATTTTGCTGATTATAGTTTATTAGACTGGATCTCCAAGTACGAGAATCTCATTATCATGCGAACCTTCAGCAAATCTTGGGGTTTAGCTGGCTTACGTGTTGGATATGCAGTTGCCAATGAAGAATTAATACCTTTTTTGAAAAATGTCCAAAAACCTTACAGTCTAAACATTATTGGGCAGGCGATCATCCCAGTTATCATTAATTCAATCAGTTATGTAGATGATACCATCAAAAAAATTAAAGATGAGCGTAATTGGCTTTTACAAGCATATAAAACAGTCGACAATTTAAAATGTTACCCTTCTATGACGAATTTCTTTCTTTTACGTATTTTAAAAGAAAACTTTACAGCAGATAAGTTGATTGAACAGCTAATAAAACATAATCTCGTTGTACGAGACCGAAGTGATCAACCGTTACTCCAAAATTGCGTCCGGATCACCATCGGCACACGTGATATGAATGAATATGTAATTACTTCATTAAAGAAGATATTAGGAGCGAAATAAAATGAAAAAAACTTCTCGAAGTGTATCATTACACCGAAAAACATCAGAAACTGAAATTACTCTTGAACTCAACCTCGATGGGAGTGGCCAATCTGAAATTAAGACGAATATCCAATTTCTATCACACATGCTAACTCTCTTAGCCCGCCATTCACAGATTGATCTCAATCTTGAGTGTAAAGGTGATTTGAAACATCACATTGTCGAGGATGTTGGTATTCTTCTTGGACAGGCATTTCAACAAGCTCTAGGTGACAAGAGAGGAATTATTAGATATGGATATGCTTATGTACCGATGGATGAAGTACTGGCGAGATGTGCCATAGATCTTGGTGGTCGGGCATATTTAGTAAGTAAATTGAATTTAAAGCAGCCAGAAGTTGAAGATATCCCCGTTCCTTTATTAGACCATTTCTTGGACTCCCTCGTTAAAAATGCGAATATAAACTTACATCTCGAAGTCCTTTATGGTGAGGATGAACATCATAAAGTTGAAGCTGCATTTAAAGCGATGGCACGTGCATTAAAACGGGCAGTTACTGTCGATCTTAAAGCAAGCGAGCAGATTCCTAGTTCCAAAGGAATATTGTAATACTTCAGAACTTGAAATAAGCATTCAATTTGATAATTTAAACTCTATTTTTCTTTTCCCCTTATTTTTTATCTCAAAATTTTGCTCTCAATTTTTTATGTCGATTCAGAATAAATAAGTTTAAATAATTTTAATAGAATAATATAATAGAAATACTCATTTGGGGAGAAAAAAATGAGAGCTGGCGATAGAATCGGATTAATAGGGCTGATTTTAAGTTTAGTTTCAATTATAATTCTGATCATTGTTATACTATATAGTGATATAACAAACGACATTCCTCTTTTTAATTATATAAGTTTTGGATTTCTAGGTGTAGCTTTCATTTCTTCCATTATAGGGGTTGCAATTGATCACTCGTTACTTGGAAAGATAGGCGCCGCTCTCTCCGGAATTATTTTTATCGTTATTATCATTTTTCTTCTTATCTAATCATACGAAACACAATTTTTAGGTGAAAAGTGAATCGAAGTTCGGCATTATAGGGCTTATTTGTGTTTCTATCGGTATTGGTGTTTTCACTTTAATTGTGCTTGGCGTGTTATAACCAGCTTTGTAACACCTTTTCTTTTTTTAAAATTATAAATTTAGGTTGGGTAATACCTGTAGCTATCTCTCTATACTGGCGTACAAATATTTAAATAATTGAGACACTTGAAATTAGTTTAGACAACTAACGGGAGATTAAGATGGAACAAGGAGATAAAATTGGATTAGTTGGGATGATCCTGAGCTTAGGGGCTGTAATTAATCTTGTTACTTATTTTATCTATGCAAATATTCCCCTTTTTCAGTCGTATATGGGTCTTTTACTAATATTTACTTACGCTTATGTTCTTGGTGGCGGAAGCGTTGGGCTGGTCCTATCAATCATCGGTACGGCTAAAAGTGGTTCCACATTTGGAATAATTGGGATTATTGGCAGTTCCTTATCTCTGGTAATCATGTTTGTATTTTTCTTTTTATAGGAAAAATTTCTCCCATTATTTTTTTTATTTCACAATAGGACATATTATTATTAGCACACCATTCTCCAGCTTTGCATCTGCTTTTGTTGGGTCAATAATTTTTGGGAGGGGAATGATTTTGTTCTCAATAGTTCGATCCTCCCCTTCGACCACTGTCTTTCCTGAGAGAATGATTCGTTCTGGGGCCACATCCAAGTCAATATCGTCTTTTGAGAAGCCAGGCACATCTAATAATATAGTAACCGCTTCATCATCCAGAGAAAATTTCGGAACTGATAGTTTATAGCCAAATGCCTCAATTAAGGATGATAATTCGGTTAATTGGGAAACTTGATCAATATCTATACGTGATTCTAACCCTAATGTTTTAACTACCTTCTTTAAATTCTCCACATTCTCTTTATGCAATCTATCTAAGAAAATTCGCGCATTACCCACCCGCTGAGTAAGAATTTCTTCGATTCTCTTCCGAGTATCTTCTATTAATTTGAAAACCAAAAACTATTGCCTCCTATTTAATCTTCACTCGAACAATTTTTTCTTCATCTTTGATTGCCCTTATTTGTTTATCAATTGATTGCAATGTATTTTGTAATATTTCCTGCAACCTTGTTAAACTAATATAGATTTCAGACGATTTTTCCTCAGATAATTGCGGACGTACCATTGGCAATCCCTCAATGAGATTGACAATATGTGGTAAGTGGTTTTGAAACCAATATTCTTCAGATTTAAGAATGTCGGATTCATCCATCAAGCTCCTACCGTAATTAAAAATGTTATCAATAAATATAATAGTTTCAATGAAGGATTTTAATCCCGTACTTAATATCTCTTCGCCTTCTGGAGTTATTTGATAATACTTCCCTTCTAAGGAGATTAATCCCTTTTTTTCATTTAATCTCCCTAATACTGGATAAATAGTCCCGGATTGTGGTGTCCAATTTTGAAATTGGTGAGATAATTTATTGATAATATCTACTCCACGTAATTTCCCTTCCTGTTTTAAAGCGAGCAGAATTAATAATTCTACTAAACTAGAAATCTTTGATTCTTTATCAGGAAAGAGAAACATATACTAACCCATAAAATTGAAAAAACATTGAAAAAAAATAAAATACTTGAAGAAAGAAGAAAAAATAGATTTATTCCTCTTCTTCTTTTAGTTCAAAGAGAGCTAAGAGTTCTCTGTAGTCATCACCGAGACCGGCAACATCCATGATGTCTTCGACGCGATCTTTCGTTTCTGGAATACCCAAATCCTCTTGGATGCTCTTGATACGTTCTTCATCAATACCCAGTTTTTCAACAACTTCTCTTGCTTTCTTTCGTTTGTCTGGAACATCCGCTCTTTCAATTAATTCCTTAACGCGTGCCCATTGCTCGGTAATACCCATAATTTCCATGACGTTTTTGAATTTCTCAACTCTCTTGCTTACTTCTAATTCTTTCATTACAGCTTTAATTTTCTCATCTAGGTCTTTCAACCCAAGTGTTTCCCGGATTGAATCAAGGCGCTCTCCAAGAGTTTTGGTTGCGCCTCCTTCTTCACCTTCGTCCCCCGCAAATAAGCTTCGGAGTGATTTCAAAGGTGCCAAAAAAATATCTACAATTGAATCTTTTTTTTCGTCTTCAGCCATTTTCATTACCTCATTTTACTTAATTTTCATAACCTTTTATAGACCTCTACAATTTCTTGTAGAGCCCAAGTCTATAGATGATTAAATCCGAACTCCTATTTAAGCTTTTTGATATCTATAAAAAAAATCTTGACCTCTACGTAGAAAAGAAAACCGACTTAAATCTCACACTTAACACTAAAAACGAATATTACCGCATTTTTTTCAATAAAAATTCAGTATACATCCGAAGGGCTAAAGCTTTTTTTACTGATGGTCGTTAAATCACCCGGAGCGGTTAATTTTCGAAAGAAACAACTTTTGAACCCTTTATGACACGCTGCGACTTTTTGCTCTATTTTGAAAAGAACCGTATCCGCATCACAATCTATTAATATTTCCTTAATTTCTTGTGTATGCCCTGAAGTTTCCCCTTTCTTCCAAAGTTCCTGTCTACTTCTACTATAAAAATGCGCATACCCCGTCGTAAGCGACTTGATTATTGCCCCCTCATTCGCAAATCCACACATAAGTAGCTCATTAGTTTGCCAGTCCTGCACGATTACTACAACTAATCCTCCCGCCTTTGTAAAATCCAGTTGCTTCACAAATTGCTCTGCAATCGCTAAATCCCATTTCTCACTCAAGATGAACACACTTCCAATTCTTTTCATTAAATAATTAATAAAAAACAAATTTTTTATGGAATCGATACTGATAATGATTACGCAGTTTAGAAATTATAAATTTAAGGAAAAAGATTAAAATTTAAATGTGTGTTATCAAAAGCTTAACTTTCCTTTTTGCCTTAATCTGACGGGAAAAAAGAAGACACGGATGTAAGAGAATAAAAGAACTGAATAAAAATTTGAAGAACTGAACTGAAATAATGCAAATTAATCCAGAACAATCTTAAATGTGAATGTTTATGCCATACGTATTAAAAGTCGTGATAGCAGGTGAAGGCGGTGTAGGAAAGACTGCATTATGCACTCGTTTCACTAAAGGAGTCTTTCTAGAAGGCACAAAAATGACTATAGGTGTTGATTTCTCCGCTGTCAAGGTAAAAGCTGCTACCAAGTATGGTGAAGAACTCGTAACCTTACAAATCTGGGATTTCGGAGGCGAAGAACGTTTCCGCTTCATTCTTCCAGGATATTGTAACGGATCAAATGGTGCGATCTTGGCTTTTGATCTTACACAAGATTACACGTTCCATAACCTCCCTGAATGGATCAATTTAGTCCGCCAAGCAGTTCCTGATGTGAAAATGATAATGGTCGGTCTGAAAATGGATCTAACTGCAAACCGGAAAATTAGCCGCGAGCTGGCAGAACAGAAGGTTCAAGAATGGGGTATACATGGCTATATCGAAGCGTCATCTAAAACCGGGGAAAATGTCCCTCATATTTTTGGTCTGATCACACAAGAAATGCTTTCTATTTACTACGGGTAAACTGGCTGCGCCCTATTTCTCACTCTTTCTAAGTATCTATTACTAATTCTAACGCCTCAGAGTACGAAAACTTTTTCTCATACAGGGCCTTTCCTATTACAAGCGCAGCCGCATTTGTTTTTGTCACAGTTTTTATGTCACTGAGACTACTTATTCCCCCCGCAGCAATTAGGGGGATATTAATTGAATTAACCATCTGTTCAATACTTGAAATATCTGGCCCCTCCAATGTCCCATCTGATTCTACCGACGAAAAAAGGATCCAACCTGCTCCTTTGTCTTTCATAACTTTCCCTAACTCAAATACATTCAAGTTAGTGCTCTTAGTCCAGCCGTTCGTGAGTACCTTTTCTGCCCGGTAATCCAGAGCAATCACGAGATGTCGAGATCCAATTTCCGAGGCCAATTCTGATACAAGAGCGAAATTCTTTACTGCAGCTGTTCCCACTATTATTCGCTCCACACCTAAAGAATAAAGCTCCACTGCATTTTTAAAAGTTCTAATGCCCCCACCCACCTCAATACGGGATGTTGCAACCTCTAACATTCGTTTTATGATATTTAAATTATTTTTCTTTCCAAATGCTCCATCTAAATCTATAATATGAATTATTTCAGCACCCAAATTCTCCCAATAATACAGCATCTCTACTGGATCTTCCGAATAAACTGTGCTCTTCTCTTCTATCCCTTTAAACAGGCGCACACATTTTCCATTTTGTAGATCGATAGCGGGTATTACTTGCATTTGATCATTAAGAGAAATTAGGAGAATAAAAAGGTTCTTCTCTATTTAGCTATCTCCCCATAAAAGGGTGAGAAAATCCCCATCTCGATAAATTAAATCTTGCACAATCAAATCTGGATAAATTAATAATTGCACTATCCTTACTCGTGATTAATAGAGATTCAAAATTCCTATATAAAAATATAAATTAAGTTACATTTGAAATCTTTCTATTATTAAATGAGATCACCTATTCTAATTTCTGCTTTAACCATCTTTTATAAATTGCTTCTTCTCTCTCCTCATTTTAGCCATTATTTTTTAATATGTCAATATACGGAAATTCAAAATTACATGCAAAAGCTGTATATAAAATGAATTTTAAATTTTTAAACAGCTTTTCCGATTTTAAGAAAGAGTTGAGAAAAAAATGTCAATTATAAATGAACTTCTTACACCCCAAACCCTCCCCTTTATTATTGTTGTACTGGTCGTAGCGATTGTCTCTATCGTTATTGCGTTATATCTAACTTTAAAAATTAAAACCTTATCAGAGGGGACTCCTAAAATGAAGGAAGTCGCCCAATATATCAGAGATGGCGCTAAAGCATATCTTAAACGCCAATATAAAACCATTGTCATCATTGGTTTAATAATTGCGGTAGCCTTAGCTATCGGAATCGATTTTATAATGAGTCCCAGTCTAGGTATTTTTTCAATCGTTTCGATTGCTTTCTTGGTTGGTATGGGATGTTCTCTTCTCTCCGGATACATTTCTATGTACACAGCCACAAACGCAAATGTTCGTACAGCAAATAAAATACGAGAGGAAGGAATGGTTGGAGGACTGAAAGTCGCATTCAATGGAGGTCTAGTCATGGGTTTAGCCGTAGTTGGTCTAAGTCTCCTTTCTGTAATAATTATGATGTTCGCAGTAGCCCCATTCCTTAGTGAACTCGTTCATTTAGATTTGAGTATTATTGGTCTTGCATTTGGTGCCAGCTTGGCCGCTCTATTTGCGCAGCTCGGCGGAGGTATTTACACGAAAGCTGCAGATGTTGGGGCGGATCTCGTCGGTAAAGTTGAAGCTGGAATTCCCGAAGATGATCCCCGCAATCCTGGCGTCATTGCAGATAATGTGGGCGATAATGTAGGTGATATTGCAGGTCGTGGTGCTGATTTATTCGAATCGATTACAGGCGAAACAATTGCAACAATGGTTCTAGCTATTATACTATTTGCAGCAGCTCCTCCGGGTCCTTGGAAAGTATATGCGCTACTTTTTCCACTTGTCGCTCGAGCTGGAGGACTTCTGGCTACAATAGTTGGGAAATTCTTTATCCGTGGAAAAAACTCAGATGAGCCTTGGAACATTCTTGTAAAGAGTTTATATGCAACAACAATTGTCGCAGGCGGTATCTTTTTAGTAATTTGCTTATTGATGTTCGAATCACCCGCGGCATGGCTATTCTTTGGGGCGGCGGTTATAGGACTTGTTGCAGCTGTGTTAATAGGTGTCGTAACTCTTTATTATACTGATGAGCGGTACCGGCCAGTTAAAAGTATTTCAGACGCGTGCGAAACTGGACCTGCTACTTGTACAATAACGGGGATGTCTGTAGGTCTCGAAAGTACGGCACTCCCTATAATCATCATTGCAGCTGCATTATTAGGTTCTTTCTATCTAGGATATACTGCTGCTGGTATGTTAGATCCTCAGTATGCTGAATTCTGGGTACCCGAAGGTCCAATCAATGGGGGTGTCTTTGCTACTGCATTGGCAACGATGGGGATGCTTTCTATATGTGGAATTGTCTTGAGCCTCGATGGATTTGGTCCCATTGCTGATAACGCCGGCGGTATAGTAGAAATGTCCCAATTAGAAGAAAAAGTTCGCGATGAAACTGATAGACTTGATTCTTGTGGAAATACGACTAAAGCCTATACGAAGGGTTATGCAATAGGTTCAGCCGCACTTGCCGCCATTTTATTATTCCAAGCGTATTTAATATTGGCTGGGGATGCTGCTGACAAAGCCGGTAAAACCCTCTCTTTCAGTCTCGAAATACCACATGTAATAATTGGACTTCTTGTCGGTGCTCTTCTCGTATTCGTCTTCACTGCGTATGCAATGCGCGCTGTAGGAAACGCAGCTGCAGACATGATGGTCGAGATTCGACGCCAATTCCGTGAGATTCCTGGCTTAAAAGAGGGTAAGGAAGGGGTTATCCCTGATTACGCAAAATGCGTAGATATATCTACAAAATCCTCGTTGAGACAGATGGTTCTTCCTGGAGCCCTAGTTGTTATAACGCCTCTAGTTATTGGAGTTCTATTAGGTGCAATGGGTGTGGGGGGCTTTTTAATGGGATGTACGATCGCAGGAGTCCTCATGGCTTTGTATCTCAATACAGGTGGAGCTGCCTTTGATAATAGTAAAAAACTTCGAAAAAAGACTCGAGATAAGACCCGCCCTGAAAGTATCGCGGCTTACAATGCTGCCGTAACTGGAGATACTATTGGGGATCCAATGAAAGATACCGCCGGACCTTCAATCCACATATTAATAAAACTAGTGGGAACTATTTCGCTCCAATTTGCTAGTTTATTCGCGGTTTTTTATATTATTGGAATTACCCTACCTTAAACTCTTTTATTTATGGGGTAAAATAGGGCTTTTAATGCAAATCTGAGCTTTTTGAACAATTAATTAATGATTTAGTCAATTAGATGATTATTTAATCGATTAGATTTCTATTTTTATCATTGGATTTTTATATAATGCCATATCCCATATTAATTGAATTAATGTCGCTTTTTTTTTGATGTTAATTTGTAATATTTTCTGGTATCATTTTGGAAAGTGTATAAATGAAACGATTCAAGAAATTTATGACACTTTTTTTGGAGATGATGTTATGCCAACTGATGTAAAAATAAATGGAACTGTCCATGGAGATCCGGAATTATATTCGTATGTGAATTCATGCGAGATTGTTTTTGCCTTGGAGCTGACAAAGGATGCACCCAAGCTCGATAAAAAAGTCGGTGATGTCATTGTTGTCCATTATTCCTCCAGTTTTATTACGTATATCCGTCGTGGGGATCGTGTGGAATTAATAGGACACATCGAGACACGGCATTTAAAGAACAGAGATGAGACCGTCTCATGGGTTGAGGCGAGCCAACTTTATAACGAAAGCCTCCACTTCAGCTTCGATTATTAGAGTAATTAAAGAGCGGTATTTATGACCTTATTAACAGAACTACTATCCATGCAATATCTTCCCTTTATACTCATTGTTTTAATTGTCGGACTGGTCTCTATTGGATATGCCTTGTACATCTTTTTTAAAATGAGGAATTTGCCTGAAGGCACACCCAGAATGCAAGAGATTGCGGGTTACATTAGAGAGGGAGCTCAAGCATATCTGCACCGTCAATTTAAGACCATTGTAATAATCGGGGCGGTAATTGCGGTCGGCTTAGCTATTGGAATTGATTACGTATTACACTGGAGCGTTGGCGAATTTTCAATGGTTTTCGGTGCTTTTATCATTGGAACTGCTTGTTCTCTCATTGCAGGTTACATTGCGATGCACACTGCCACAAACGCAAATGTCCGGGTTACAAACAAAGTTAAAGAAGAGGGCATGAGCAGCGCATTGAAAATCGCCTTCAATGGCGGATTGGTCATGGGATTAGCGGTGGTGGGATTAAGTCTCCTATCAGTTATAATCATGATTTTTATTATGTCAGCTGCAGTCACAAATCCCGCAGTAATTCCTTCCTTTTTTGAACACAGTATCATTGGATTAGCTTTCGGTGCTAGTTTTGCTGCTCTATTTGCTCTGCTCGGTGGAGGAATTTACACAAAAGCCGCTGATGTTGGAGCGGATTTGGTAGGTAAAATCGAAGCTGGAATTCCCGAGGATGATCCGCGCAATCCAGGCGTTATCGCGGATAATGTTGGCGATAATGTGGGTGATATCGCGGGGAGAGGTGCCGATCTATTCGAATCCATGACTGGACAATTCATCGCAACTATTGTTCTAGCAATTATCTTATTCAATTTAGTGGGTCCCCCCCTCCAATATTTTGCTATGCTTTTTCCACTTGTTTCCAGCGCGCTTGGACTTGTTGCAACCTTAATCGGAAAATTTTTCATACGTGGAAAGGATACTGATGAGCCTTGGAACATATTGGTCAAAGGGATGTATGTTACAACTGCAATCAATGTTGGTTTTTTCCTGGTAATGTGTTTATTAATGTTTCAGGGGACGGCCGTGTGGTATCTCTTTGGTGCTGCCATTCTTGGTCTTGTAGCCGCCTTGTCGATTGGATTTGTGACGCTTTATTATACCGATGAGAGGTACCGCCCTGTTAAAAGCATCTCTAAAGCTGCGGAAGGAGGTCCGGCAACAACAACTATTTCTGGACTCTCTGTAGGGCTGGAAAGTGTAGGTATCCCAATCCTCATTATGATTGGTGCTCTTATTGGCTCATATTTTCTTGGAGAACTTGCGGCAACTGATTTGGGTATACCAGCAGCAGATGCTGCAACATTTGGAACTGCGGTTGGTGCATTGGGCTTATTTTCTGTTTGCGGAATGGTACTAAGCTTAGATGGTTATGGACCAATAGTTGATAATGCCGGTGGAATTGCAGAAATGGCACAACTAGAAGATAAAGTACGTGACGAAACTGATCGCCTTGATTCCTGTGGAAACACAACAAAGGCCTACACGAAAGGTTATGCCATCGCAACCGTCGCACTTGCCTCGGTCCTTTTATTTGAAGCATTTATTGGAGTAGCTGATAAAGCATATGAGGCAAAATACTTTGTAAAATTATCATTTTCATTGTCAGATCCACTAATATTAGGAGGTCTTTTCATCGGTGTGGTTCTTGTTTTCGTGTTTTCTGCGTTTGCCCTCCGTGCTGTTGGGGAAAGTGCGCAAGATATAATAGGAGAGATCCGACGCCAATTCCATGAAATTCCGGGACTCAAAGAGGGTAAAGAAGGAGTTCATCCAGAGTACGCTCACTGCGTCGATATTGCAACTGTATCTGCCTTGAGACATATGCTAATCCCTGGAGTTCTAATTATCGTCACTCCGTTAATTGTTGGGTTTGCTCTGGGTGCTACAGCAGTTGCGGGCCTTCTAATCGGTGCAATTATAACCGGGTTAGCTATGGCATTATTTTTAAATAATGGTGGGGGCGCATTGGATAATGCTAAGAAATTACGTAAAAAAGCCCGTGATAAAAACGATCCGGTTTCCATGAGTGCGTATAATGCTGCAGTTCAAGGTGATATAGTCGGTGATCCCATGAAAGATACTGCCGGTCCATCTATTAACGTTGTTTTGACCTTGATTTTAACCATCGCACTTCAATTCGCTGTTTTATTCGTAATGATCCACTGATAACTTAAACTCCCTTCCTTTTTTTTCTTTCAATTCAAAATCTCTAAATTTAAACAGAATTAAAATAAGTCGAAGGATAATCAAATTATAATCAGAGGATTTTAATTCGTGAAAACTTAATCCGATCGTAAGACTTGGTGTCGCTGATGGTCACGGATGAAGAAATTGAGAAGGCTGCAAAGTTAATTCTTGAGTCGAAATACGCGATCGTATTAAGCGGCGCGGGGATAAGCACTGAGTCGGGAATTCCTGACTTTCGGAGCCCTGGGACTGGCTTATGGGAAACAGTCGACCCATATGAGTTTGGCTCTGCATCGAGCTTCGATCGAAATCCCTCCAATTTCTTTGATCTTGCGCGTCAACTGGCTCCAAAGTTATTTTCCGCCCGACCACATAAAGGGCATAGAGCCCTTGCTAAATTGGAAAAGATGGGCTATATTAAGATAATAATTACTCAAAATATTGATGATCTCCACCAACGCGCTCATGCCAAAAAGATAATAGAAGTTCATGGCAATTTACGTGAAGGGTTCTGCACTGACTGTAGAAAAATTGTTCCAATCTGGAGTTTAGTTGAGGATTTTTTTGCTGGAAAGATACCAACATGTGAATGCGGTGGGATGCTCCGACCCAATGTCGTCATGTTTGGCGAACAACCCCACGACATTCCGGAAAGTTTCGCCCACGCCGAGAAATGCGACCTCTGTATGGTGGTCGGTTCTAGCCTTGTAGTTATACCCATCAATATGGTCCCCCAAATTGCCCTCAATCATGGTGCAAAGCTCATCATAATTAACCACGGCGCAGCGGCTCGTACTCATTTGGATACTCAGGCAACTTTGGTGATTCGGGAGAAAGCTGGAGTAGTACTCCCAAAAATTCTAGCCAAAGTGAAGGAACTAAGTGGGAATTAGACAATAATGAACTCATCTGAGCTAGAAAAGAAAATCTTACTCGCAGCTAAACTGATTAAAAAAGCCCGGAAAGTTGTAGCCTTAACGGGGGCAGGGAGCTCTACCGAGAGTGGAATACGGGACTTCAGAGGTCCTGATGGGTTATGGAAGCAGGAAGATCCCATGAAATGGGCCCACATTGACGCATTTAGGCGCGATCCCAGTGCTTACTGGAACCGAGCAATCGACCCAAATCGGTCTCTGAATTTTGATGCGGTGGAACCCAATGATGGACACCGAGGTGTTGTTGAGCTCGAGCAAATGGGGAAAATTATCGCTGTTATCACACAGAATGTTGATGGGTTGCATGAAAAAGCAGGGAGTAAGGAAGTTGTTGAGCTTCATGGGACTGTGATGTATGCGCATTGTCTTAATTGCGGTGCCCAATATAAACGATCAGATGTTTTAGAAAGAGTGAAAGAAGGCGAAAGCCCCCCACTTTGTACAAAGTCTGGATGCAGCGGGATTCTTAAATCTAATACCATTCTCTTCGGCGAGCCCCTTCCGCAAGATGCTCTGATGCGTGCATACCAATTAACGGAAACGTGTGATTTGATGCTTGTATTAGGTTCGTCGCTCGTAGTCTATCCTGCCGCTCAACTTCCGAACGTGGCGGTCCGGTGTGGTGCAAAATTAATACTTATAAATCTAGAAGAAACTGAAAAAGATTACTTAGCAGAAATTGTCCTCAATGGAAAAATTGGCGATATTTTACCCCGCATCATTGATAAGTTAAAAGAATTAGATTAATTAAAGGCCTCGAAGGAAATCAGGGCGTAGTCCAATCTTCTGGTCCAGTCCCAATTGAATGGTTTTTAACACTTTTTCTTTTTCTTGCGAAAGGACCCCGCCAATAGCAAGATAATTGGACGCATGGTTACTCCGAAAAATGCAGCCATCTAAGTTCAAGCTTTCGATGAGTAATTTCATTTCTTCAAGGACTTCATAAGTATCCAGTAGCTGGAACTCGCCTCTGTCTGCTTTTTCTTTAAGCGGAGTGGCGGGTACAAGCATAAGGGTGAGGGCTCCCAGATAGGTGGGATTAATCTGGCTGCATGCTTTACCAGTTAACTGGGCGTGTTCTCGCCATCTATCTTTCCCGCCCAGACCTAAGATTATAGTAACGGATAATGGAATTCCACTCTCCATAATCCTCTGCCCCGCCTTTACTTGTTCTTCGCTGGTTACGCCTTTATGCACCAGCTTAAGGGTCTCATCATCACCGGATTCCAATCCCATGTAGATAATGTCTAGTCCCGCTTTTTTAAGGTCTTTAAATTCCTCAACTGATTTCTCTAAAATATCTTTTGCACATCCATAAACACCCACCCGCTCAAGATTAGGAAACATTGAATAGGCAAACTTACACAAACCACGAAGGTTTTCTGTATCCATGACGATCGCATTACTATCTAGGAAGAATATTTTGTTGACATTCTCCCCATATTCCATTCGTGCCTCAACTAAATCTGATTCGATATCCTCTCTCGGACGAACGGAAAATTTTTTGATCCCCCGCTTATTAAAGAGCCAGGAGGCACAAAAGGTACAAGATGCACGGGAACATCCAATTGTTGCCTGTATTAGCAGGCTATATGCCTCAGATGGCGGTCTATAAACGGGCTGAACGAGTCTAACCAAATACTCATCTCATTACTCTTAGTTCATTCGTTTTAAAATCCCTGACATCAGGAGTATTCTAATCTAACAATGACTTAAAATGTTTAAGAATAAATGGGCAGACCTTTTGATTCACTAACGAGAACCTAGAAAAAACTTAATTAAACTAATATATTCTTAGATAAACAAAAGATAAAAAGGGAATCATAAATTAGGATTGTAAAAACCGGATAAATTTTGCTCAACAGGGCGAATCTTATGAGTACAGGCGAAAATTCCGATGAAATTCCGTACGTTTTCAAAATTTTACTATTAGGAGACGGTGGGGTTGGGAAAACCAGCCTACTATTTCGTTTTATAGACAACACCTTCGACCCAGACTATAAGAGCACCATTGGTGTCCAATTTATGACGCGCGTCGTGAGATTCAACAATAGATATGTGAAGTTAATCATCTGGGATATCGCAGGGCAATCAAAGCATGCAACTTATCGCCATTTATATTACAAAGCTGCAAATGGAATCCTTCTTGTGTATGATATCACAAGAGAAAAAACGTTTGAAAATTTATCTCGTTGGTTGCAGGATGCTCGAGCAAGCATTGGTACGGATTTAAAAGTTGCCGTTTTAGGAAATAAAATGGATTTAGTAGAGCGCCGAGCTGTGAATTGGGAAGCTGGGAAATTATTTACGGAAGAATACAATTCAGATTTCTTCTCAGAAACGAGCGCGAAATCTGGAACTAATGTAGATGACACTTTTCTCGCATTGGCAATGGCTTTGGTTGAGAAAAGCGAAAAGACGCAGGGAGGGGCAACATATTGAGACGTTCCGAGCTTGTTAAGGCAATTTTTATTTTCGATAAAAAATCGGGACGCCCCTATATCCGGCGAACTTTTGGCGATTTTCAAGCCGAACCCTTTTTAGTTATGGGATTTTTAAATGCTATTATGAAATTTGCTAAAGAAGTGGGTAAATCTGATTTACGAATGATCGACATGCAGGATTTACGCTTCTTTTTCACAGAGAAAAACAATATTATTTTTACCTCTATCACTACCAAAATAATCTCTCCCCTTGATTTGAAATTTAAAATCAAAACCATTGAATCCATTTTCTTAGAAAAATATACTCCTGAGAATTTAGCGAATATCAGTCTAGAAATTGAATTTTTTGAAAGTTTTATTCCTGTTATTGACGAAATTATATTTGGGGATGTCCGATATCTTGAGACTGGGAAACGAGATCAAATGCAAAAATTACTAAATAATCTGATTAAAAATGAGAATATTTCGGGAGCTGCAGTTCTCTCCTTTACCGGAATAATTCTGGCCTCCGTTCTATCCGAGAAACAAAAAGAGATCTTCTTTAAATTCTTCAACGGTATTTTTGCAGCTGGCAGTTCGGGTCTTACCCGTGTTATGATTGACACCCAAACTTATTCATTACATATCACTAGTTTAGAAGAAGATTGCATTTTAATAGTTTTCAGTCTAAGTAAAAAATTCCAAAATCTTGACGAAAAGAAAATAAGTGAAACAATCTTACAAGTTAATGAGCTTATAGCTTAGATGGAACTGCAAAATTGAATTATAAAATTATTTAAATCAGTAGAAACATATAAAAAATATTCATCAAAAAGTAAAGAAGGCAATCCAGAAGGGCGATATCTAATGTCTGATGATATAAATCCCGTTAAGAAAGCAATCAGCTTGGTCGCGGATGGGAAGAACGATGTTGCAATTGATATACTTATAGAGGCATTAGATCATACCGATTGGTCTGTAAGATCCTATGCTGCTCAAATCCTTGGTGAATTAGGTAAAATCTCTGGGGAATCTGGGAAAATTTCTCAAAGTATATTGGAGAAAGCTTTGGATAAAATGCTTGAGAAGATGAAATCTGATTCCGATGGATGGGTTCGGGAAGCCATCACAAAAGCTATTGGGAAAATAGGAAGTAGTTCGCCCTCTATATTAAAAGTTGCAATTCCCTCTCTAATTGCGGTATTAACCTCTGATGAACATGATGGTGCCCGAGGGTCAGCTGCAAATACAATCGGAACTATTGGGAAAAGTTCGCCCGAATTAGTTTTAACTGCCGTAAATCCACTTATTTCTGCCTTGAAGGACGAGGCTTGGCTCGTGAGATATTACGCCGTTTATGCGCTTGGTGAAATTGTGCGCGGCTATCCCGATAAGAAGGAGATGGGCATTTCAAAAATTGAGGAAGTCACCGATGATGACGATCCCGGGGTTCGAGATATCGCCAAAGAAACTCTAAAGAAACTCTCAAGTTAAGAAATATCCTCTTTTTAAGATTATTTACACTGTAATTTTTAAAATTTTCCAAAATGCAACAATCACACTCTATTTTTTCATCCCGTTATTGATGATGTGATCTCGGCGCACGAACCGCTTTCCGTTCAGAGAATGAACTAGATCAACTCATTTTTTCCAAAAAGCAGTAGAATTAGAGTGTTTAAAAATAAAAAAAAGAAAGGAAATATTTACTTAGGTTTCTCTGGGAGAAGCGCATATGCAAAGAGCGCAGTCACCACGATTGATATCCAAATTCCCCATCCTACTATAAGCCATTCTACATAAATCCAGACACAGACAAAGAATATTGCTGCTACACAAAAGACCGCTAGGTACATCATCGTACTTCGCCGGACTGCCTCTGGGTTTAAATGTTCATAGAGCTGGGCTCCTATTCCGACGAGAAACGCAACTAATAGGGCAATTGAAGTATATTCAATAGTTTGATCTAGAGCCAAGAGAATGATCATGGTTATTAGTGAAAAAACAGCTGCAAAGAAAATCCCCATTGACATTTGTTTCACGCGGTGAGATCGCGTTTTCGCTATGAAGGGTAGTAGAAAGGCTAAAATCCAGCAGAAGATGAGCGTTGTGACAGCTAGATTCCCGGATACAGAAAAATCAAGAAATCCTGGAGGTCCTGCAGGAAGTACATAGAGAAGGAGGGCGGTTACGAAAATAATGACAACTAAGACAGCTATTTGCATGAAGGGGCGGAATCGGTATCCTTTCCCCATATCTTCCATAAGTGCTTCATCAATATTTTCAACATCATCACTCATATCTTTTCACCTTTCCTCAAAATCCGATTGAGGGAATTGCACCCTTTGCCCTCCACAACATTAATGTCCGAGCATGTCGCTTCCGCCAGCCTAAACTTTTTAATTGTATACTGCGTAGAATAAAGAACATCTCTCGCGGAAATGGTATGTTTTTAAAGTCGACCCATGGACCTCCATCTTGTTTAGCAACGCAACAAATGTGAATGTCTCCAATAGGAACTCGCATGAAATAATTTAGGAATTTTTGAAGTTTGGTAATTTCTAGATCAATTTTACGGATCCTACCACGACCAATTCGTCCAGAATATTCATCACTGTAGCTCTTGTCAAAGGAAATTCCTGACATTTCTCCAATTACGACACTGTACCGTTCGCGTGCCCAAATTGAGATTAAATTCTCAATTGCATCCGTTGTTATCATCCCCATTACTACTATAAACAATAGAAAGACGACTACATCCAGATCCGACGTAACACTCAGGACATCAACTCTCAGCCATTCTCTGATATCTGCTACTGCGCCACAGACAATGGCGAATATGACTGCCCCAATGAAAATCCCATACACGGCAACGAGCTCCACGTGCGAAAAGAAGGGGTGTTGATAGGCACCGTATACTAAATTATCATCCTTCGTAAGCCGACTTGCACGAATCATATCCTTTTCCGACAGGAAAATTAGCGGATCATTCAGTGCAAACCATCCGGTCTTCGAGGTCCTATATATAACGTCGCTTTTCTCCAATTCTTTCATTGCACGCTTTACTACTGGATCTGGTAATTGTGACGCTTTTACTATGTCCGCAAATTTGAATCTTCGCTCATCTAAATACTTGGTTGAAATTGTATCGATTACTTCCGAAATCCCTGTAACCTTTGCCCGTCTCCAGGTAACTAAGAAACCGATTATGAATCCGACCAACGCTAAAACAGGAATTAGGTATTCTAATTCATTGAAAGCCACTTAGATCCCTCATAATTGTTGTTTTAAATTCTTTTTTGTTTATATATTGTAATTTTATTTTTTATGTTATGATCCTTTTGATTGTTCCTATTTATTAATTCTTTTATTTACCACTATCCGTACGAGTAGAGTAAGCAAAATAATTTGATAATTGTCACCTTTACATGGCAGCTATCATTGAATGCGATTTAAAATTCTCTAATTCCGTGAACCCTTTCCTATTTATTAATTAAATTATTCATCCATTCTAAATTCCTCCAAGGCTCAAGGCTAATTTTAGATTATTCCAGTAAAAAGGTAAAAAAGATAGCAGAGGGTCTTAATTTTGTCCGAATCATGGAATAAAAATTGTATTCTCCATTTTAAATCAAGAAGTATTTTAAAATGCTAGTGAGGCGATAAAAATTATAAAGAAGCTCTGAAATAAAAACTATATAACGAGATCAACTTCTGTTTGAATTTTTAAACTGAGAGGAACGTCCAGTAAATGCAACTATACGATTTATATGTCATTTATCGTGGAGGCCAGACGATTTTCCATAAGCGATTTGGCACCATGGAAATTGATCAGGACTTAATCACCGCATTTCTAACAGCTATCGAAAATTTTTCAAAAGAAGTCCTAGCAACCGACGAGCCACTCCGTGTTATCGAAAAAGGTTATTCAAAAGTATTGCTTGCATACGGTGCAGATGTCTGTTGCGCCTTGGTTTGTGGTACTGAGGAAATAGATGAGGTCGATATTTTACGGGGTGTTCTGGAAATAACGCTGAATGATATTCAATCTCAGTTTGCAGCCATCCTCACATCGTGGAAAGGTGATTTGAGACAACTTGCTGGGATTTCTGATATCGTTGAAACAAACTTAAAGGGAATTATCCGCGCGTCTGCTCCCCCCCCACTTACAGAATTAATGCAAAACCCCGCTCGATACTATTTTACTGTCGATGATCGTGGTATTAATTTATACAATACACTACTCCGCGAATCCGCCGCTTTCCGTGCATTTATCAAAAAAATTGCTATCCCCATTGAATGGGTTGATATGATCTTGAATGAGGTTCGCTTAGGGAAAAAAACCAGTAACCAACTGGCAACAGAACTCGGAATTGATATGACTCGTTTAATGGTCTTACTCCGTGCTCTGAAACTGCGTGGGATCGCTCTTATTTGGATGTAATCTTTTTCAGTTGAGCATTAAATTTTTTATATCTGATTAATAGAATTATATATATTACAGTAAACCTAAAGCTACACCCGACTTAATCTCATTTTAAACTTAAATGGACGTCTATAGATGGCAGTCAAAGAAGAATTTGATTTAATTGCAATGGCTCAAGGTCTAAACTGGTTAATGCGGCAATTATACTCTCAAATTGCGAAACAAGAACAATTTCCAGACCTATTGAAAGACCCCAAAAGTTTTGTCCAAATTGTGGAAGACAAAAAGTATAAGAATTTGCGGATCACGGAAGCATTTCTTAAATATTTAGCTGAGCAAGGAATTATCAGTCTCGAAGACGGAAAATATCAGTGGAACTCAACTGAAAGACGGCGCGTTAAAGGAAAAACTATTGTTGAATCGGAAGCTATTGGGATTCAAAAAGTCCAAGAAAAAGCCATGCCGCTTTTCGGGATTTTACGGACCTATGCTGACGGGCTTCCGAGTATTTTAAAAGGAAGTAAAGCGGAACGGGAGGCTGAATTAATCGTCTGGGATGCCCTTTATACAACTGAATTTTACAAATATCTACGGCGCGAAGCAATTCGCCGTGGAAATCTCCCCAAAAACTCAGTCATCTTGGATTTTGGCTGCCGATCTGGATGGAGCACCATTGATATATTAGAAGAATTAGAACCCTCAAAGATTTATGCCGTGGACCCATCACCCCTTATGGTTGAACTAGCTTATGAGAATCTCCTTGCTCTGGATAAAGCAGCAAAGGTGGAATTCATTCCCTATGATTTCAATTTTGAAAATCGGATTGCCACCGAATTAAAGTGTGATTGTGCATTCATTGGGTTGCTATTTAACAGATTTAGTGGCGAGAAAATAACAGATATGCTTCTCGCTCTTCGATCCATTCTCAAAGGCGGTTCCCGCGTCTGTGGATTACAACCCATCAAGGATTCAGATGCGCTTCACCCGGCTGAATTACTACTGTTTGCCGATAAAGAATTTAAAGGCTATCCGGAATACGATGTCTTTAAAACCGCATTTCTCCGAGCTGGATTTACGAAACCCGTCATTGAAAACAGCATGTTCTTCCATACTACCTACATTGCGGAAAAACCTGTAGAAAAGGCGAAAAAGAAGAAGAAAAAATGAGTTATTTCATTCTATCCTATTTCTAAAACAAAAAAAAGAAAAAAAAATTAAATTGGGAGGGGCAGCAGCTCTTCTGCAATGTACTCTTTCTTCTTACCCTTAGATCGCGCTCGCGATACTACCATAACTGCGGCGACTGCGCCTGCTGCAACAGCACCAATTGCAACAATGATTATTGTTATATCGGCTTCCTGTGGGATAATAACCGTGAACGCATAGAACTCACTCGTATTGTAACGTCCGTACTTATCAAACACTGTGATGCTGTAATTGACCATTTGACCTGCTGAAGGAGCTGTTAAACTTCCTAAATATAAGTAAGTGCCATTACCCCAATCTATACTCTCTGATAGAGCAATTGGGGTTTGAGGAACTCCTTCAATTGTATAATTTAACCAGACTGATTGAATTCCGCCTTGGTCCGTTACATTTACCTGGATTTCTACGGATTCCCCTGCTGAAATAGATGCTCCAGAAACGTCAGTAATACTTCCTGGATCTATGTATGGATCAGTTGTATCCACGGTTTGATTAATGACGTTCGAGATAGTACTTGCATTATTAAGCTCATCAAATGCAACAACCACGAAGTAATACGTGCCATCAGTGAAACCAAGGAAGGTATACGTGGTTGCTGGTGGATCCCAAATGGTTCCATTCGGGAATATTTGCCCTACTAATGTAGCATCTGCTAGCCAACCGGAAACATTAGTGATAATACTCGTTGAATAATAAATTTCATAACGGAGTACATCCGCGCCATAGCTGTCATCTGTTGGAGGAGTCCATACGAGTGTAATATCTTCAATCCCATCCGGTGTAGTGTGATCCAACCCCGTTGGGGCGCCCGGCGCTTGCGTATCATTAACTATTATCCAAAGTGGTATAGAAAAGTAGCTAGTAGAATTGGATGGATCTACCGTAACCACAAAATAGGTCCAATTCCCATTCGGCACACCATATTCATAATATGCATAGTGTTCAACATTACCAAAGGGCGGTACTGGACTGGGAGCGGAAGAAATGGTAAATGCTCCATAGGGTACGAAATCAATGAAGATCGGTGTAGTCAAGGATGAGTTCATCCGATAAATGTAATATCCATAAACGTTAATGGGTGGGACATCTTGGTTACGCGACCAGTTCAGGATAATATCGCCATTAGTATTCGTTGTCAGATCATATAGATCCGGTGGCGACAGGCTGATTGAAATGTTCCAAATATTGGATACTGGGCCTTCCTGGTGTTTCTCGTCGACTGCGGTTACATAGTAGGAATAGTTCCCTTGGGGAAGAACTATTTCCGGCCAAAGTTGAGGATCAGATGTTTTTGAAAAATTACTCACTAGTACATACTCACTCAAGTTTCCAGTCCAATCCACCCATGATCCATTCCAACGATAGATATAATACCATGTTGTATCCAAGTCGGCTGGTGCAGTGATAATGAGGAAGATCTGTGAAGGTGGTAGCACCGACAACACAATTGCTGGGTCTTCTGGCGGTTTGGTATCGATAGGCGTCCCATTGACTATTGCGGAGGGTAACCCTTCATTCCCTGCATCATCCGTCGCCGTCAAATAGTAGCTATATTGTTCATATTCCACCAATCCTGTATCTTGGTATGTAGTACTCTCCCGTCCATTAATCGTTGCTACAAATGCAAAGATTGGACTCCCAGTACTGTTTCGATATAGAGTATATTGATCTGTATCCAACTCTGGATTAATTGCCCAACTGATATCTAAAATATCACCCGTGCCTTCATTTGTAACGTTTAAGCCTGTGGGGGCTGACGGTGGGATGAAATCAACTAATGATTGATTAGAGGCCCATAGGAAGTCTGCTTTATAACCGACTTCGTCTGCTATAAAGATCTTATAGGTATACCAAGAACCTCTGTGTAAATTGGATTCATTATCCAGGTAGGTGAGGGTTGAATTTTGATTAATAACGGTAATTAAATTTTGCGGAGTCGCTGGAAATCCTTGGAAATCCTTTGCTTCGAACCGGTAGATATAGTACGCTGCGAAATCTGGCGGCGTCGAGGCGGTCCAAAAGAGTTCGATTGAGCCATCAAGGTAAGATTGAGCATCGAACGTTAAGACTGTATCCGGGCGGATAACATCGGCAGGTGCAATTCCCACTTCATTTCCACCTGTAGCGGTATTATTACTATCATCAACAGCCCTTACTTGATAGTAATACATTGTAGATCCCGAACCGTCAAGAGTGTCATCTAGATCATAATAGTAGTGTGAAAGACCGACTCCTACCGATGTCACGTTTCCGATTAAGAGTGAGCTGTTTGGAGTGAAGGTTGGTGTAAGGGACCGATAAACATTATAATCAACGATATCAAGGCTGGAAGGTCCAGTCCACGTTAATCTTACGTATCCTCCAAAGCCCCAGCTTTGAGCCGCAAGGTCCGTAACATCCGCAGGTGGTTTAATATCACCGGTTGGGTATTCTGGTATTGTATATTTTGGTGATGAGAGAGTATCATAGCCTTTTTCATCCCATACTTGGAGCTCATAGAGATATAGATATGTTTCGAGGAGGTTGTCACTGTCATCAAAGTACCAATTGGTTGCCCAATCAAAGATAGTGGCAATATGAATCCATGATCCATTTCGATAGAGTTCGTATTTTACGAAATCTGGTTCCGTTGCCGCTGTCCAATTAAGCATAAAGCTGCCGTTAATATTAGTTACGGTGAAGTTGGCTGGTTGCGCGGGTGGAACTGTATCATCTGGAATGCCACTCTGTTGAATGATGGCATCTTCTGAGTTACCATCATCATCAAGAGCAAGCACCTTGTAATAATAAGTGGTCCCATCCGTTAATCCAGTATCTAAGTAGAATAATGTTGGATGTGAAACATTGGCTCTCCAGTTCGCAGGACCAGGTGTGAATCCAGGAGTGAGACTCTGATAGACTTGGTACTTATCCATATCTGGTGCCACGACAAGATCCCACGTGATATTCAACGTATTTCCTGTAGGAATGACCGTTACTGTCAAACTGGATATTGCATCAGGTGCTATAGTATCCTCTGGTATTCCGATTTTTGGAGTGGAGTTCAGACCTTCATTGGGCACCTCATCCACTGCGGAAACTTTATACCAATAAGTTTCTAGGTTGGTTAAACCTATGTCCTGGTAAAGCGTTCCAGTGAGATTTGCTATTCGGGTCCAAGGCGTGATAGTACTATTGCGATATAAGTAATATTCCACAAAATCTGGATCAGGACTTGGGTTCCAAGTGATATTCAAGATATTCCCGTCAGCAATAACGATGACATTGACGCCTCCGATTTGGGCAGGTGGTGTGGTATCAGCTGGGGTGCCTGAAGTCGCCGTGGCGTTCAGTCCCTCATTCGGGAGGGGTCCGCCGTCATCCACCGCTGCCACTCTATACCAATATTGGGTCCCATCAGTTAATGCACTATCCGTGTATGATGTGGTAGTTCTATTTATGATATTTGTATAGGGACCCCCAGCAGCTGTGCTGCGGTAAATGCGATAATGGTCAAAGTCAGCTTCAATACTAATATTCCAGCTAAGCTGTAATGAATTACCGGTGGGAATGACATTAACAATTAAATTAACTACCTGTGCTGGGGCAACCGTATCGGCGGGAGTGCCACTTACCTCTGTGGAAGCGAAGCCCTCATTGGGCACTTCATCCACCGAGGTGACTTTATACCAATAGGTTAGTCCATCAACCAACCCTGTATCATTGTAATAATAAACAGCTGGGCTCGCAATTAGGGCGAATGCAGAAACGGTTGAATTCCGGTAAACATTATATCCCGCAACATCCGCCACGGTCAAGCTTAAATTATCCCATTGGATGTTCAAGGCGTTGCCTTCTGGCACAGCCGTGACAATCACACCGGTTACTTGGTCTGGTGCGACCGAATCCGCAGGGGTCCCCGAAGCTTGTGTCCCGCTCGGTCCTTCTTTGGCATCATCATCGACCGCGG
>JAEOSY010000586.1 GCA_016840125.1 Candidatus Helarchaeota archaeon
GGGGACAAGAGAGTTTTATTTCTGCATTCATTGGTGATCAGGCGGAATTCATTTTTAGTAATGTCTCCATCTTTGTATGGGTAGTGGATATGAGTAATTTCGAACAGGTTTCTACTAGCAAATTTTATTTCAATCATGGAATTGAAAGGTTACAGGAATTCTCCCCAGAGGGAACCGCTTTCTGCTTATTCCATAAACGAGATCTAGTCGCTAAAGATAAACAGGAAGAAGCCTATAATACAATGAAGCAATTCTTTGAGATTGAAGGACCTACTGAAATTCAATATCGAACTACTTCCATTTTTGACCGCTCAGTCTATAATGCGATAGGAGAAATGCTCCAAACCCTGATTCTCAAAACAACAAAAGCATTAACCGTATCTGAAGCCATCCAAGAATTTTTATCAGAAAATAATGATCTACGGGGGATAATAGTCTGCAATGAGGAAGGAGTTCCATTATTCCAAGAAGGAGAATTTTCTAGGTTCCTAACTCCAGCTAATCTGACATTAGCCAATCATGAAACACTAAAAACTGAGATGAAACCATTATCATCCTTGAAAATCACCATGGAAATAAATGATGACCTCCTAGTACTTGAGAAACTTAAAAAAGATCTTATGTTTATTGGGATCGCTGAAAAAACCGGTTCAGCCCAATTTACGGTTGTGAAACTAGAAAAAATGGCCGAAGCGGTAAATAAGCTACTCTAAACACAATCACGAATATTGAAAGAGTGAAAGAGAAAGATAATTTGCTTTTAATCACATATTAAAAAGCCATGTTCAATTTTAGCATTTTTAATTAAGTTAGCGGTAATTGCACTTTGGATAAATTCTTCAAGAAATTCGACTGAAAAACCTGTTTGAATAGCAATATCAAATAGATTTAACTTTTCTTTATTGTAAACGGCACCCAAGATACGTGATATCATATCATGCCGTTTAGGATTGAAATGGAATTCAAAGAATGCGTCCAATTCCTCAAAGGTGACGATATCCGCTAAATGAAGTTGAAAACGAAAACCCATTTCTTCAGGTCGTGATAATCCATATTTGGATGCTAGTTGTTGAACAGCAATTTGATCGGTGATTATTTCAACCTTGTACATGGATCCTTGGGGAATTTTGTTGGATTTAAAATCATTTAATTTGCGAAGCAGTTCATTCTTCTTACCAGGTGTAATTTGAGAACGAAGAAGGGCCTTGACCTGTCTGTTGGAATCGTCTAAGAGGATAACTGTAGTTTCAGGAGCAATCAGGGCAGGATCCATTATAGGATCGATACTTCCCACCTTGGAAACATAAAAGAGACTCACACCAGTTTCAATTAATCGAATTTTCTCATCAATCTTAGTGAATACATCCCTTTTTTTTAGATCCTCGTCCATACGAATATGATACTGTTGTAATGATCGTCTAATCATATTTTTGATTAATCCTATATATTTGATGGTAGTCGCGGAACTAGTAATGACCCACAGGACAATCATTCGGCCATGTCGTTGTATTCGAGGGTCAACTGTAGTTTGGGCCTTCAAAAAAAAGATAAATCCCAAGGAGAGATATGGTTCTTTCGGTGTGGGCATCGGTCCGTAACAACGAATTTCACCTGGTTGAAAGGGTGAATCAGAACCAATGGCTGTTAAAGTTTTAATTGTCATCCCAAATGCTTCTTCTTCACTCAAAGGAGAAGAATTATAGATATTTGTAGGACCGTGATCCTCAAATGCCGAGAAGATAATTCCCTCTGAAAGAACTTCCCGAGAAGACTGTGGCATAGCTGTAATTCAACAATTCTGGTTTATAAAAGCTAGTAAATCGAGTTATCTAAGCAAAAAATTCCTTATAATATTCTTGATAACCTATTTACTAATGAAGGGTTCATAATGGTTAAGACAGTAAATATGACAGAAGACGGAAAGGTCAATCTTGTTGAGAGAGAATTGCCTGAATTAGAAGAAGGCGCAATACTGGTAAAAACAAGTTTTTCAGAAGT
Organism: Candidatus Helarchaeota archaeon; assembly: GCA_016840125.1. Next base: position 1,999 of record JAEOSY010000586.1, read on the forward strand.
CTGTGGAACAGATGTTCATCTACGAAAAGGGCAGCTGGCTGGAGTACCTTTTCCTATTATCCCTGGGCATGTTTCGACTGGGATTATTGAAAATTTAAATGGACAAGTCTCTGATATTGAAGGGACTCCCCTTGCTATTGGAGATCCAATTACATTTCTTGATGTCCACGAAACCTGTAATGACTGTTGGTATTGCCTGGTTGCTAAAACTAGTACACGCTGTCCTCATCGTAAAGTGTATGGTATTACTTATTCTGCAGAGGAGGGTCTCCTAGGAGGGTGGTCTCAATATATCTATCTAAAACCAGGTGTAAAAATCATAAAATTTTCAGATAAGAAATATCTTCGAACTTTTATTGGAGCAGGATGTGGCCTACCTACTGCTATTCACGCAGTTCAACGATCAAATATCAAATTGGGTGATTCTGTTGCTATCCAAGGATCAGGCCCTGTTGGACTAATGGCTGCAGTATGCGCAAAATTAAGTGGAGCCTTTCAAGTGATTCTTCTTGGGGCACCCGCTCATAGGCTAGCCCTAGCACAGAACTTCGGTATTGATCATGTTATTAATATTGAGGAATTTAATCCTACTGACCGTGTACAGAAAGTATTGGATCTAACATCTCAAAAAGGAGCTGATGTAACGATAGAAGCAACAGGTGTCCCTTCGGCTATTAAAGAAGGATTAGCGATGACTCGAGATGGAGGGACATATACTGTAGTTGGTCAATATACGAATGCGGGAGATACAATACTTAATCCCCATTTAGATCTTAATAAAAAGCATATTACTCTAAGAGGATCTTGGGGAAGCGATTTGAGTCATTTTTACTTAGCAGTGAAGTTAGTAGAAAAATATGCAGATATCTATCCATTTTTGGACATAATTTCTGATGAATATTCCCTCGATCAAATTGCTAATGCCTTAGATGATGTCGAGAACTTACGAGTGATGAAAGCAGTGATTAATCCTAACAAATAAAAACCAATAAATGAGTAAACCCATCCAGTAGATTTACACTCACAGAATATAAACCAACGCAAGTACGATGGGGATAATAAAGGCAAACAGAGGGCCCCATTTACTCAGCCATCCAATTCGTCGCAATTTTTTGGAGTCAGAAACTCGGTTTTTAGAATAAATAACCTCGGTATATCCCTGGTCCAGATAATACCCAACAAGCGTTCGTTTAAACTTGGTTAAATTTTTCGATTCTTCTTTGGTACCTTGGATTTCAAAAATAACTGTTCGAGCACGGCGAAACACAAGGAAAAACGCAATTGCACCAGAGATAATAACTAATAAGGGAGTGATTATTTCCTTAATCTCTGCAAATTTGGACAAATATGACGCGGCCATAAATTCACTCATTGATTCGCCTTCGAAGTTGGATTCCGCTACTATTGTGGGAAGGTCTACATCTGTTAACCCCAAAGCGTTTAATAAAAAGAAAGTTGAGCCATAAAAATACATTGGGTTGTAAGTAGCAGTTAAATTTGAGAATATGGGGATGATATCCGCTATAAATTCGAAAGGTGATAACAAAGAAAGCAAACCATCGATTAGTGTTCTCACAAACCCAGCAATACCGAAAGGTAGCAGGTCAATGGAGAAAGGAATAACGATGTTGAAGATCCAAGGAAGAGAGATTGGAGCTGTAAAGACAATTGATAGTCCTACGCTTTGAATGATTGTACGGACTATCAAATAGCGAAAACGGGTATTAAACGCTTTTTCTTTCAGGAGAATTCGTTTTGAAGAAGAGTTCTCATCTTTAGATGATGATTCATCTAGTGACCAATTCAAAGCACGTTGGTACACGCCTAATGGGTAATATAAAGAAAAAGTTGATAGGATCCGTCGAACTCCACGTGTTGGAGTAACTGGTTTTTCTTCCTCTTCTTTTTCTGAATCATCCTTTGATGTATCTTCAAGACGACTCCTACGTAGAAATTTTCGTAATCGGGACACAGGTGATTATCCAGCAATCAACTATTTAGCCTCTTATATAGTGGTAATATTCACACAGTCTCATTTACACAAAGGACCTCTAGTTCATGGTAACACAAGAAATCATTCATCATAGAGATTTACTTGAATGGTGCTGGGCAGCTGAGCATGAACTAATCCCCAAACCGTTCTTTACCTCATGTTATATACTTGATGGACTATTAATTGATACAGGAGCTCCTAAAGGAGAAGAAGAGTTTTACAAATTCATTACGCCAAAAATAAAAAATAAAAAGATCCATAAATGCCTTATTTCACATACTCACGAGGATCACATAGGAGGTGTACAAATTTTATCTAATAAAAACTCCATTCCTATCTTTTCGAGTGCAGAAGCTTTACCATTACTTGCAC
>JAEOSY010000587.1 GCA_016840125.1 Candidatus Helarchaeota archaeon
TAAAATATTGTGTCAAACCGTAGGCCCGAAAAATGCGACTTTACGACGATAAAAGGGCAAATCCATAGCCTTGGATTCACCCTTCAAAGTTGTGATTAAAATTGAATATCACAGGAATTTTCAGAACTGATATCTACCGATATGTTGGAGAAATCCAAAGTTTCGTGCAATATAGCGATACCACAATATATGGTTAATCTCAGAGTGCGCCACAGACGAATTTTTAGATAGATTATAGCGGATCTTAGAGCGTTTTTAACGGGTTTTTGGGATTATTTCTTTTTGATACTTATAATAAAAAAGGCAGAGCCAACTGCTGACTCTGCCCTTTAGATTATAGTGAAGGGAATGTTGGGGTATCTTATTTATAAATCGAAAATTTAGGGCCTGTCAGAAGTAGTTTTCTAATAAAAAGGCAGCGTTCGCCCGTGGCACTGCCCTTGTCCATTATAATCATTTCGCTATCGCTTAAACCTTCTCTTGAACATTACAAGCCCAGCAAGCCCATAGCCGAGAAGCATCAGGGTTGTTGGTATAGGAACAACATTCACCTTGCTGCAAGTTGTAAGATCTACCTGTAGAATATTAAGTGTGAATAGGCCTTCATTTAGGACCAGCAACGTCCGAAAAGGGCACCAAGAAAAAAGCCCCGGCTAAAGAAGGCATGAATTTGATAGCTGCCAAGGTAATGGTAGCGCTACCGCAAATAGCAGGAAGAGCTGTGCCTGCAAAATCAATATCAGAAAATAGACTAGAGACGTCCTTAATTCCAGTCCCCACTGTGGCGTCATTAGATTATTTGCACCATTTCTCTTCACTTAGATCCCAAATATCAATTTTCCTTCCTAAAAATTCCTCGATTCCTTTAACATTTTCATTGATTTTAGGAATTATTTCATAAAAATATTCTTTGGGAAATTTCAATTCTGATTTGTTAAAGCTTTCCCTATTTTTTGATTTGTTTAAAATCGGAAACCCAACAGTTTTGGGATAAGATTCAGGAGAAATATTTAAAAAATTAAAAATTTCATTTAAATACAAAACCGGATTTGACACAAACTCTTCGAAAATAATTATTTTAAAACTCGATTTATCAAAATTGTTAAGATAGTTTTTCAACTGAAAATAATATAAGCTTATACTCAAATAAAGACAATCATCTTTTAGCGCGTTATAGAATGGCAGAGATACATATTGCATCCTTAAAGAGAATAGATATTGTGATACTATTCTTTCAAGGGGATTTCGAAGCATATAGATAAATTTCATATCTGGATTAATTTTTTTGCATTTTCCAGGAGCCTCAGATCCGTGTTCAGGAATTTTTGTATAATGAGTTGATGCTTCGCCAATTACTTTTTCACCATTGTAAAAAGTGAGCATAGCCCTCATCAAATTAGCATCAGATAAGCCAAGTCTTATTTCATTCGCCGAAGCATATTCCTCTCTCATCCTATTGTAATTTGGATTCAAAAAAAGGCCCGGCTCTTTTATTCTGGACATAAAAATATCGGGATGCCATTTTAAATAGTGATGCAGGCTTGAAGTTCCCGATTTTTGTGCTCCAATTATTATAAGGTTTGGAACCAATCTTTTCTGCTGAAAAGAATACAGGTCTAAATAATTAAAGTTGTTAAGGTGAATAAACCTCTTACTTATTAAAGGATTGTAGCGAATGATAAGAGGGTGATTTATAATCCTTTTTTTAATCCTTGTGGATAGAAGTCTCAAAAAAATCTTCTTCCTTTGAAATTTATTTCAATACTCTTTGTCATAAGATGATGGATTCGATAAACTCATCCATCATTGATCAACATTCATCCTAAATTGTGATAAATCAGAAAATAATCCTTGCGTAAGGTAACTGGCCACTATCTAAATTTTCCAGAACTTTGTGATTTCAAATTGTTATATACTTGATACGTGAAAAAATCTCAACAGATTTTCGAAGTGCGGTTTAATAGGACTGTTTCTTATTGGAGTGAACTTCTCGGCGCTTTTTGCGTTGAGTGGCAAGGCGGGCTTTATCAGCGGCGGATTCTCCTTCCAGTGTGATTTCTATAACATCGAAGTTCCTGGTATTAGGAATTTTAATTATATTGGAAAAAATATGACGGGCACAATATGTTGCGGTCTTCTTTTCAGTTCAAAAGTTTAGATTAATTGAGAATACCTGAAAAATACCAAAAGTACAGATATGCGAATATATCGCAAGTTTTTAAAGGATTCAAAAGTGCCGATATGTTGGAGTTGTCAAATGATTGCGAATAAATAAAAGGAAGATGTTACATAGAAAAGAGCATCAGAATATTTTTCATGATTGAGTATTGGAAGGATTGTGTGATCTAAATTCACGCAGGTTTATTTTATTAATATTAACGACTTAGTATCCGATAAATTTCCTGCGAAACAATGATTTCCTCTCCCTTCAGCATTCTGGATATTATGGGAGTAACTGGATCAAAACTATCAACCAGTCTCTCCATGACTTTTGTCTCCGAAATTTTATGCCACTCA
>JAEOSY010000588.1 GCA_016840125.1 Candidatus Helarchaeota archaeon
ATTTCCTTTCTGTTATCCTCTGCAAAACAATGGGGACATTTCAGGTTGCATTTTTCAGTTATATTAAACGCCAGTATTCGTATAGAGCTCGGGATGATCCTTCGCTCAGCTGGCATATCATCTAAATGGATCCTGAATCTGACCATGGTTAAGAGAACCGAGCTGTAATATATATATTTTAAGCTGATTTCTATTATATCTCCCTTCCTCATCATTGTTGTAGCGATATCTTAGATACTTATTTATTAATATAAAGCGTGAGCATCTAGCACGGAGCAAGCATTCTCCTTATGTTAAGCGTGGGCAACTAGCACGCTCGCTCCGATCACTTGAGCATAAAGAAAGAGGTGAGAGGTGGGAGGCGGGGGTGTTATACTTAATTAAAATCACCCTAACACCTAGCACTACTTTGTTAGTTGATATCAAATTCGGTCAGAAAGCGTATGTATTTCTATAATAATTCTCAATATATTGATTAGAACAAATTAATTCAAGAAAATCCAATCCATTTTCAATTTCAATAATTAAAAATCCGAATTAAATCTGGAGGAAATCATTGTGGTATAAGATACGGTTCATCATCAAGAAATGCATCTGCTTCTTCTGGTGATATATTAAATTTTCTTTCGAGTGCTTTTCTCACAATGATTCTGGCCATTTCTTCTCTCACTTTTGGTAATGTTGGAAGTTTATCGTTGTTTTGATGTACTAAAGATCTTATTAATATCAAATATGAAAAAGCGACAGTAACCATTGCAGCATGATGATGCCATCCCTTCCAACTTCGTCCTTCAAATTCATCCAGGCCAAGTTCACCCTTCATTTGTTTAAAACCTTGTTCAGCAAACCAACGTATATGAGCAATTCTTACAAGTTCTTCTATCGGAACATCATCAAATCCCCAGCAGATGTAAGCCTTGAGTTCAATGCCCTTTCTTCTTTCAAATAATAACCAGCCAGTCTCATCACTGGGTCTATCATCTGTTATAACACGAACTCTTTCCCGTGCGAAGAGTCCTGAAAGCGTACCCTTTGTTCCTTCTGACCATTCGATCCTTTGCCAATCTTTATCGCGTATCTCTTTTCTCACAACATTCGCGGTCTTAGGTTTTAAATCTGCTGGAAGTGCTGGATACTTTCGAATACGACCATTTCTGGATTTCCTACCTGCTGGTATCAAAGCGGTATCTTCGGGTATAACCGAAATATTCGAGGGTGTTACTGCGAACACATATGGCTCTTCAAGGTCACGAAGCTCTTTTCGGAATTTACTATCATTGCCATAGGCCGCGTCGGCTGTGATAGCTTTATGAGGAACCTCTTCTTGACAGGTCTTTTCTATGAGATCTAAAGCAATCTTCTGCTTTGTCTTAAACTCTAAATCTTTTGGTATACCTGCTTCCCTACATCTATCTTCATCATCAAACCATTCTTTTGGGATATACAAATTCATTCCTGTTGGCCAATAAGTAGTGTCTGCATTTCTGATTCCTTTAGGGATACAATACCAGCTTGTTACGAATACCTGACAATTACCAACCATGCCCAAGGTTCCAGAGTATTGTCTTTTAACCCCTGGAGACTTATTTCCTTTCTTCTTTTGCCCACTATCATCTATTACCAATACTCCATCTTCATTGGCAGTCTCTTTCGACATTATACGAATATTAGTTTTCAGAAATTCATCCGCATTCCAAGGAGAATCGGTTATGAATTGTTGAACAACATTTTTATCTAATTTGACTCTTTTCGATATACCAGACATATTTTTCCGTTTTCCTGGAAGAATTATACCGGTAAAATATTTTCTTCCGGCTAATCTAGTATTTTTGCTTCGAGACCATCCGGTCCAATGTTTGGTGAAATTACTTAAAAATTCAGATACCTGTTTTAATCCTTTATTGAAATTGAATAAACGGGTATTCTTGTTAATATACATCTTGGGAAGTATATTAGCTTGACGTTCCTCAATTTTTTCGGTCTGTTTCTTAAAAAGTAACCCACAAAGTAGTGCTAGGCGCTAGGCGCTGGAGGCTAGGGTGATTTTTATCGATTTCAACCAATATCCTCTCGCCTATGAACTCCTGCTCAAGCGAACG
>JAEOSY010000589.1 GCA_016840125.1 Candidatus Helarchaeota archaeon
CAAGATATCTGGTTTAAATCTAACTCATTTCCCATGTACTCATCAATTTATTGATGATTTCAAGGTAATTTAAAAGTATGGAAATCTAGCTAAAACTTCCAGAATTTGGTTCCAGAATTTTATGGATAGCTCGGGGGCATGTACAGCGACTTTCCAGAATTTTCGACCAAAAATTTCCAGAATTTTTTGGATTTTATCTCAAAAAAAGATGTATAACCTATAAAGGGGTTTAAAATTCAATAACTATGATTGTTTTCGATCATTTGGTACCAAATGACCCGTTTGGTACCAAACTTTAAACGGGATAATTGGTTTGGTACCAAAAGAAAATTGCGTTTGGTACCAAGTAAAAAATATTTGGTACCAAATTGAGAGGTATTATCATGGAACAAAATACATCTGAGAATATCCTAGGAACAATTCTTTCGGCGTGGAAGGATAACCCGGAGCAAGGGTTTAACATTACCCAGCTGGCGATGCGTGTTGGACTGAATCGGCGCGAGTTGAAGGGTGCGCTTGAAGTGCTTTCGGAACTGGGCATCCTTGAATCAATGTTGTGGAAGAAGACCCGGAAACAATTTCGGTTCAATAGTTCGTTTACTTATAATCGGCTCCTTGATCGGGTTCATCAGGCGATCCCTGCGCAGCAGCGGGGCGGATCTCTGCAGTACAAAGAAGTAGAATGGAAAAAGGCGATCGATCCTCTTATCCGAGCGCTCTTACCTCCGGACCGCCTGCGCTGGTACATTGAGAATTTGTGGGACTACACATCGAAACATGCCTTCGCCCGCACGATCTTTACGGAGGGGTATGATCCAAAGCTGAGTCCAGAGCTTTCGCATTTAGAACGGGAATACCTGGCGATGAAGCTGGAGGAGTTGATGATGTATGGGCCCTTTCAATTCGGGATTCCGTTCGTGCTCAAATATTTTCAGGAGTTTCTCGACGAGCAAATGAAATATGAAATTAATGCCCAAAAAGGACTTGAGGGGGATTTAAAATAGGGCAATGACATAAAAAAAATGTAAGTAACTAGGGGTTGAGCAAATGAAGTGTCCAGGATGCGGTGAAGATATATTTAGTGTAAAGGGACAGATATGCGACCCTTATCAGCGTTTAGCTTATTCAATAGAATTCTTCATTACATTGGCAGGAGGTAGGAAAATTTGATACAAAATGATTTGAATTCCGTTGATGAATATTTGAATCGTAGCTCTGTGTCTGAGTGTAGTGAGAATTTCATTAATGGGTTTCTTCGAAAGATTTGCTTCTGCTGAACTCAGGGGATTATTTTGAAGTTCTAAACTCGTCAGTTGATCTAAAGGCCAAATCTCGCATGGTATTTCGGTGAAATTGCTACTTATTAAATTTAAGTTCTGAAGTTGTTTTAAATGCCTTATACCCTCAGGCAATTTCGAGAGCATCCTATTTTGACTTAAATCTAATGATCTAAGATTCGTTAATTCTCCAATGTTACTAGGTAGGGACTGCAGAGCGCTATTATTACGAATAATTAATTTTATTAAAGCCTTTAACGCTCCAATACTTTCTGGTAATGTGGACAGTGAAAGTTCACTTAAACGCAAGTCCTGAAGTGATTGAAGAGCTCCAAAGGATGTGGGAAGGGAATCCAATGGATTTCCCAAAACTATTAATTTTTTAAGAGACTTTAAATCGCCAAAGGATTCTGGAAATGACTTCAACTGATTCCTTGTCAAATTGAGAGAAGCCAGCTTCTCTAATTGACAAAAGGAGTCAGGCAGAGTTTTTAATTTATTATATGATAAATCTAACCATTGAAGAGATTGAAGATTACCAAAAGATTCGGGTAAAACCGTTAAATTTAGGTTACGACTGATTCGTAGCCATTAAAGGGTATTTAATTGACCAAACGTTTCATTAATAGTGGTTAATTCGATGTTATCTAATTCAAATTTTTCTAAAGCGTCTAGCTCACTTATAATTGGAGGAAGTGTATCTATCCTAATTCCCTCTAACTTAAGTTCAATTACTTTATCGCCAGAATATTTAACACTTAGGGGATCTGGACTGAAAGTATTACTTACAGCAGGGATTGACTCTCCAAATGTTTCCTCTAACTCCTTGATTATAGATTTATTCGAAGACAATTAGCGAACTACCTCCTAATAAATTATCTTTTTTTCTTTATTATAAAAGGTGCTCTCATAACGGAACATAAAACTCACTCCATCCAGATTTCCCCAGCCCTAGTAGGTTAGATAAAACTTCCGAATTTTTGTAATTGTAGGGCACTTTCAATGAGGAAATTCACGCAGAAAAGACAGATATCCTTTGATACCTCAGGGATTTTTTCATCAGGGATCATAACAAGCCATCCACTACTAGTCCAAGTAACTGAAGGCACGAACTTCTCAAATTTGGCATATTTCAGATAGTCAATTCCTAACCCGATAATATTAATTCTTTCGATTAGGGTATAAAGAATCTTTTGTACTTTTCGCATTTTCGGGTCTATAAAAGTAGAACCTCCGTAAGCTATGGCTTCAATATTATCATCTAACATCATTAGGTCCATGGGAGTGGAAAACGCTTTTTCAAAAGACATCTCTTCGTCTTTCAAGAAATCATGGATCATAATTTTAAATGCAATTATACATTCCTTGAGAGCTTCTTTGAACTTTTTTTGGTTTATAAGATTTTCAATTGAAAGAATCTTATCTTTTTGAGCAGAATTTACTAATAGTTCTGATAGCGAAATATCAGAAAAAGTCAATCCAAACAGAAGTCTTGTGTTTCGTTCCAAAAACCTCATTGTATTCGTTCGATAGCTAATAATGTCCTTAGGACTCGGTGGAAATCCCTTATGTTTATAATTAACTCTGGCATCTTTCAATCTTCTGATGGGTTCCTTCAGGTATAATTGGTCTGGTGCAATCTTCTCATTAATCCTTTCAAAATACTCCATAAATTGTTTAATTTTTTGAGTATTAATGGAATATACTTCTGCAGATAGTTGTAAAA
>JAEOSY010000590.1 GCA_016840125.1 Candidatus Helarchaeota archaeon
AATGGCGACATAGGTTCTACTTCCGCCTTACTGGCTGACCTGACCGACAAAACCAAGAACACCGTCAACGTGCGATTAGAGCGCCTTTTTTTCAAAGGCCTCCTCCACAAAACCCAGATTGGTAATGCGTTATTGTATTTTTATCCGTTAGCAGAAATTGTCCTTAAAATACTCCATAAGACCCTTAAAGACCCTGAACAAGCCAAAGAAAGCTTATTTGCTGAAATTTATAACTTCATTCTGCTTACTGGCAAAACTCATTTAGAACAAATCCACACATCAAAGAGCCCAAGCTTTAGGGAACAACTGGGAATATAACCTTCACACTTGTGTTCTGATAACCCCAACGTGCAAGACCGTCTATAGCCTCGGTTCAGAATTGGTTGATATATTTCCAGCAATCTATAAGTAAGGTTTTTCTGGATTAAATTCAACAAATGTCATTTGAGAGATTTACGCGCTTTTTTGCAACGCGGATGTTTTTTTCGGCCGGGCGTGTTCAGCCTATCACGGTGAGGTTCATCGAGTAGAGGTTCAGAATATCTAAGCGGTCTGTTATTCTGTCAATGTCCTGTTTGAGTTGGGCTATTTTTTCAGCGTTGGACATCTTTGGATTGATGCCCCCTTTCCCCGTTTCCAGCAAGTGGATTCTCGCCTTGGTTACTTTGAATTTGATGGTATTTTGTGTTATGATGGATGTGATCAATTCCTCGAACTCGGGCTCATAGTACTGGAAAATGTCTGCCATGCGGAAAAACACTGCTAGATTGCCCGCAATCTTCTTAAGTGCCCGGTCTTGATCCAGAATCGCATTTAAGATGTTAATACTCCGCGGTGGTTTCAGCCCAAAATATTGGACGAATTGAGCCTGAATCTGTCGGTACGCTTAGTAAAAATTAAAAGTAATATCGCATAATCTACCCTGTGTGATTATGCCTGCTCCCCTGCAAATTACTCGGCCCCGCGAAGAGTATGCTGAATTAACTACGTTACAACGGCGTGAAAAAAATGCCAAGGTCAAACAACGAATGCTAGCGATACTGACTCGGTGGGACGGAGTTTCCGTTGGCGAAATAGCGAGACAACAACGCGTAGACCGAAATACCATCACAAAATGGGTCAAAAGGTTCAATGAAGAAGGTATAGACGGGCTATACGCCCGTCCAAAAGCCGGTCGTCATCGCAAAGCCGATTGGGATCAACTTTATCAGGATTTACTCCGGAGTCCTGAGGAATTTGGGTACCCGGTTCAAGGCTGGACTTATAAGCTTGTGCTCGACCATTTGAAGCGTCATTACGGCGTTAGCTACCATCTAGGTTCGATGTCCTACATTTTCCGCCAATTAGGGATCCGATCAATCACCCCTCGCCCCCGCAGCTACCACACCAGCGAAGAACAGATTGAAGAATGGAAAAAAAAGTAGGGGATCCCCTCAGCCAAACGACTGAGGATCTGTGGACTGAGGATGAGACCACTGTACGGTTAGGAACGATTCAACGCCGGGTGTTGGCTCCGTGTGGCAGTCGGCCTGTGATCAAGATTCGCATAGGACGCTATAGTAAACGGGTCAACGTGTTCATTTCGTTATCGCGGAAAGGTCAAGTGGTTGTGACCCTAGTCATAGGGCTAGATGCCAAGGCCACCAAGCGCCATCTCCGCGAAGTGCGACGAACCAATGGACCAGGACCGATTATCTTGATTTGGGACGGTTCAGGGGCCCATCATGCCAAGACTGTCAAGAAGTACTGCCAGAAGAAGGGTATTCGGCTTGAATACTTCCCCCCACATTCCCCTGAAGTGAATCCGGTAGAAGAGATCAACCGGCAACTCAAAGACTTCCTGGCGACCCGGCTGTTTTGGACGGTCAAAGAATTGAAACAAGTCATTAAACAGTTCTTTGAAGACCATAACTATCATTTTGACCTCAAAATAGAAGAATATATCTGCTCTCAAGAATTCAAGTCCCTCCAAACCCAACTGGAGGCGGGGATCCTATTTCTCCCTACTAGTGAGAGTGAGGGAGACGCACAAGAAATTCAAACACATGCCGCATAACATTTAATGTTTACTACGCTTCCTGGGAACGGATCACTATCCCCGTATGCCCTTCCCCCAGGATCATATTTGTAAACATCTGAGTTAGGCCCCTCAGAATTGTGCGTCTTATGTCCGGAAAGACCTGAATACTATTCCGATAAAAACACCCCGCGGTTTTGAGCGGGTGCGTTGAGCGAAACGCTAGTTTTAAGGCAGCTAGGACATGTTGGCGGGGTTTTGTCGGAAAACAGAGGCACATGAGTCGAGTAATGCGTTCAGGCTCAAGAGTGTGCCCCATGAGTTCTTCAGCAAATAGTTCCCGCCGCCTGTGGCGCGATAAACGAACAATTTCCTCTAATGACCCAATCGCGTTCCCGCTCAACAGGTCTTGGAGAGGCTCCGGGGATTCATTTGGAGCGCGTCTGGTGAGTTCCATTGTTTCACATCAGTTACTTCTGTATATTTGGGACACTCATGCCGTTTGGTTCGAACTGACATCCCCCTTATTGGTAGTGTTACTCCCTGCTTATAATCACCCCATTGTCACCGGGTCTTGTCTGTAAGTTGGGAGTAGGTCGCCTATGCAAATGACAAATCCTGCTAAAAAAGTTCAAAAAAAAGGAGGAAATCTAGAATTGAATAATTGATTTACTTAAGTGGGATCATCCGGCGGATCACCAACGGGCGAAGGCCCCATTTTCGCAACCTCCTTAGAATATTTCATTCCACTTCTCCAAACAGTTCTATTGGCTAGTTTCAGAATTTGCTTTTATACCTCCAGCAATCTGAACCTATTTTGTTCTGGATCAATTCCAATCAAATTCTTTGGATAATAGATATTTTGCACTCTTTACAGATCGAATCGAATTTGATTTTTGTAAAGATAAGCCACACCTCATGTTCGTCCTCCTGATGAGCCACTGTAAAAATTCAGGTTGTTCAATTTCAGGTTATACTAGGAGTCCACCAACTTGAGCCTTATGACCTGATAACCTTCCTTTTTTCTTCATCAATGTCTTTCTTCTGATTTGGCACAACCTTGGTAAATCTTCCATTGCTCTTTTTGATCGCCAAATCCTAATTGATGAACTTTGTCTCAAACAAACAAACTTTTTCAACTTCTTGAAGGTAAGAAAACTATAGAAGACCAAAGAAACGGATTAATTGTCTTAAAGAATACCAATCTCCCAACAAAAACAATGACGAATTTTGGTATCTTTATAAAGAGAACCCTATCAAATGTGAAGAGGAATTAATGATGGCAAAAAACGAGATCGTTATGGTATGGGATTATGAAACGAAACAGGATGCTAAGCAAGAACTCAATGTAATAAAAGCCTTTGAAGATTATGTCAAAAGTATTGGACAAATTCGGATAAAAAAGGTATATGCAAACTGGCAGGGAATAGCCCCCAAAATCAATCAGATGTTATATAACTTGGGGTATGAACTCGACCAAATTACTGGGAAAAGACGAGAGTACAATAACAGACTTGTGATCCATTGCACGTATCTGGCAACAAAAATATCCTCAGTTAAACATTTTGTAATTGTATCGAACAAAGACCATGTTGAATTAGTCAAATGGCTGAAAGACCAAGGAAAGCAGGTAACTGTCATTGGAAAAATAAGTAAGATGAGGCAGAAAATAATGGGTATGAAAAAGATTATCTCCTTGGAGGAGTTGTCAAGAACCTATCTAGGACAAGATAAACAGAAGGGGAATCTAAAACACCAGGTTAAACTAAGTCTTGAAGAGGGGGAAGAAATTCTACTCTCGGCAATACGAACTATCAATAACAAAAGGAAGGTCGCGAGCATAAGTTTTGTTGGCAATGTAATGAAAGAAGACAAAAGGTATAGTGGGATAAAAAACGTGATAAGGGATGCTAAGACGGGTAAAACATTTGATAAACTTATTGAACTGGTAGTGGAGGTAGAAAAGAGAGGAAAAGTAAAAATTCAAGGAGAAGAAAGAAAGAAATATTTGGTCTTAATAGAGAAAGACCAGAAAAGTGAAAACGAGACCAGTGTGAAAAATTAGTTTTTTTGTAAAAGAGAAAAAAGTGACAAGCAAGCCTCCTTTGTTCATCAGCTTGAATTTAACATTATAAGGCTTTAATTCGTCTAGGACTAAATTAATTGCTTTATCGCAATACCCTGTAGGACTAGGTGTTTTTAACAAACGTAAAAGAAAGTCAGCAGCCTTTTCCAATTCTTCATTGTTTATCATTCGTAAATCTCCAACCGGTTTCAATCGTCGTTAACAAAACTCTTTTTGAAACTATCGATCTAATGTGTTGTTATAACAAAATCAAAAAGAAAAAGAAAAAGAAAAACGAAATATTATGGCACCAGGTGATTCCTAAGGATCGTTCTCTTAGCGGCTATCCAACTAATTGGGAAGGCACGATCTGTTCCGTGAGTATTCTTTTAAACTTG
>JAEOSY010000591.1 GCA_016840125.1 Candidatus Helarchaeota archaeon
CAAACCTTGGCCAGATCCTTGCATACTCTATTTATAGAGGAGTCAAAGGGGGGTGGCTGGAGCCATCCTACATTAAACATGCAGAAAAAATGAGAAGAGCAGCTCATTCAAAAGTAGATAGATATGGGCTTGTACGTGATGTTTGCGGGGCCCCGGAATTCGAATCTCCAGGAACTGCGGTAGAAGGACAGGCATTTTTCATCTTGATGGAAGCAGCAAGAAGGGATTTCAGGAAAAAATAAATTTTTTGATTTTTTTCCTTCGTTATGCTATACAAAAATATTCAACAGGAGAGGAATTGTTTATCCTTCGTCCGTTGAGAAAGAGAAGATATGTGGAAATTAAGCCAAACCGATTTGTCGGCTAGGGCGGCAGCATATACAAACAATAAAATACTGCATGTAGTATATTAATAGTTAGCGTATCAGGAAGAACGATGAGAAGCGAACTGAAAATTTGGATCGATGTTTTATCTACTGATTCAGCCAAATATGCTTCGCCAGAGTATAAGACGATTTTATTTTCATCAATCAAACAATTATTGGGAAAAGATAAAATATCTCTCAGTAAGCATACTTATATATCTGTTATTAATCCAAGTACTTCCGAGTTGAAAGCGGTTAAGAAATTGTCAGAAGACATAGGAATACCGATCATATGTATAATCGAAGAGACCGTTTCTAAAAATGAATTTCGAAGACTTGAATTTGTGCCAGTCACAATTGAGGGCGATTTTGTAGATGTAGATTCAGACGGAATGCCACTGAATACTTATCCTGACCTGGCCTGCACAGAGTGCAAAATGCCAGTGGAAACCAAACTACCTGCCCCTTTCCTCGTCTCATCGAAGCAAATTCTTCGGAGAAAAATGGACGGTGTTCCGCATGAACGTCTTAAGCCAAAAAGAGAAGTCTTCTGGAGTCGATGTGGCGTGCTTGTTGTTTCAGAACGCGTCAAGGAAATTTTGTGGTGTCTCGGTCAAGATTTTATAAGTGTGTCCATAAAAGCAACCGCTGGAAGTAGGCTTCCTTTTTCCTATTGGGCTATTCGTCCTCGGAAATCTTGGGGCTGTATGAAGTATATAATTCAAAGAAATTTCTGTCCCTCCTGCAGACAACCACGAGAGTACAGAATTGACACTGATAGCGAGATTCGGAAGCTATGGAGTTCAAGGTTAATAATGAAGAGGCAGAAACGTCCTAAGGCGGAATTGGTCTGTTCCGAAACGTGGTTTGGAGATAGAGCGGAATCACCGTTTAGCTTTATACGACCTGTTTTTGCATCTGGACGTCTCTATGAAGTTCTTCTCCATTCAGATATTAAAGGCCTAATGCGGCCTGATAAGTTTGTGGCTATAGGCGACGATGTGCGCATGATTGAGGACAATGAAACACGAAAATGGATCGATACTAAGATTAAACTGTTGAATTCGGAAGGTCTTCTATAGAACACATATATGAAACATACGCTAACAACCGGCTGCAATGGAAGCTTCTGGTGCGGTTCCACTGAGCCGAATCGTTAGAATGAAAAAAGAATCAATGCCAATACCAGAAAAACAGATTCAAGGGGTTATGCATCTGCTTACCCAATGGAATCCGTTGGGTGACAGGGCGAGCACTGTCCAGGATTTGGACAACTACAAGATCGAGGCAATCGATATCTTGTTCCATGTCGGCTTGAGTGGGCCCAAGACCAATCCCGCACGAATCGTACGGGATGTCCTGAATGAGGCATTCGGTTTGTCATTATCCCTTGATGATTGTGTCGATGTCGGTAAAGAAATAAAGAAGATCATGACATGACAGGAGGGTGGATAAAAAGAGGGGACAGTCGCCTGACTCAGAGCAACAGTCGCCAAAAGTATGAAAAGTACGCCTTTTTACTTGCTGGTGAGCTAAATTTGGAGGATTTAGGGGACAGACCAGAGATTATGATTCTAATGAGTGGCACCTTTTTCTTTTTTCTTTTCTTAAGGCAATGATTAGAATTTCTGCAAAAGATGCAACTTTTTTGCTTTTGATTTCGTTTTTATACCATAAGGTTATAAGGTTAGAAAATAGATATTTAAAAAACGTTAAAACATGTTTTCAAATCAAGCCAGGAGGCCAGGATAATGTTAAAAAATTACTTTAAAACAGCGTTAAGGAACTTATTTCGGCAAAGAGGTTATTCCTTGATAAACATTACGGGTCTTGCCATTGGTATGGCGTGTTGTTTGCTGATACTCACGTTTATCAATGATGAGTTGAGCTATGACAATTACAGTGAGTACGCTGACAGGATACATCGTATTATATTAAAATTAAAATTTGGCGGTAGGGATTTCCATGCAGCAGTGGCCTGTGCACCCATGGCAAAAACATTGGTCAATGACTACCCGGAAGTAGAAGAAGCTGTCAGGTTCCGCAGGAAAGGTAGTTATATTCTTAAATATGGAGAGAATAGTTTTAAAGAGCGGCGATTTGTTTTTAGTGACCCCACCTTTTTTAAGGTCTTCGGCATTCCCCTTTTAAAAGGTAACCCGGAAACCGCTTTGAAAGACCCTAATGCTCTGGTATTAAGTAAGAAAACCGCAGAAAAATATTTTGGCCAGGAAGACCCGATTGGAAAAATAGTAAAAGTGAATAATAAGGATGATTACAAAATCACCGGTGTTTTCGACCAGATACCTGGTAATACTCATTTTCATTTTGATGTGATCGCTTCTTTGGAGTCTTTGGAAGAAAGCCGGGAGCCGATGTGGTGGAGTTATAATTTTAACACTTATTTGGTTTTAAGTCCGCAGGTAGACCCCAAATCCCTGGAAGCCAAATTCCCGGAGTTTATTAAGAAATATATGGCCCCCCAGTTGGAAAAACTTATTGGCCAATCATATGATAAAATGATCGCCAGTGGTAATTTAATGATGGAGTTTTCTCTGCAGCCGCTGCAGTGGATTCATTTGCATTCCGACCTGGATGCGGAATTGGAACCTAACAGTGACATCAAGTATGTTTATATTTTTTCTGCTATAGCGTTTTTTATCCTGGTGATTGCTTCGATTAATTTTATGAATCTTTCTACGGCCCGTTCTGCCGGCCGCGCCAGGGAAGTAGGCATCCGAAAAGTAGTAGGCTCCCAGCGCAGCCAATTGGTCCTGCAATTCCTCAGCGAATCCATGATATTGAGTATTATTTCTATGATCTTAGCATTGGTATTGGTGAAACTGGCCCTCCCCTCTTTTAATAATCTCTCCGGTAAAGCATTAACATTTTCGAATTTTAATCATGGGGAAATGATCCTTGCAGCCATTGTGGTTACCTTTCTCACCGGTATCCTAGCAGGGCTTTACCCGGCATTTTTTATTTCAACATTCCAGCCCATCAAGGTGCTGAAAGGCCAACTGAAATCCGGGGTGAAAAGCGGTTGGCTGAGAAGCGGCCTGGTGGTGTTCCAGTTTACCACTTCCATTATATTAATCATCGGTACACTGGTGGTGATAAGTCAATTGAAGTATATCCAAAACAAAAAATTGGGATTCAATAAAGAACTAGTATTAATTCTTGATAATGCTTACTTGTTAGACAAGCAGGCAGAGATATTTAAGAATGAAATGTTAGCCCATTCGCAAATCAAATCTGCCACGATCTCCTCATATTTACCCGTACCATCCAATCGAAACAACAGTGTGGTTTTTCCCGAAGGTCAGGTTGCCAATAAAAACAGTACTTCCTTGGAAAATTGGGCGGTAGATTATGATTATATCAAAACCCTGGGGATGAAAATCATCAAAGGTAGGGATTTTTCGCGGGAATTCTCCACAGACAAAACCGCAGTCATCATCAACCAACAAACCGCAAGGCAGTTTGGCTGGGAAGAACCCCTTGGTAAACATTTGAGCAGGGTCACTTCGGATCAAGGTGATATGACATCCTATACAGTAATCGGTGTAGTGGAAGATTTTCACTTTGATTCCCTCAGGAACACGATTGGTCCCCTGATCATGTTTCTGGGCGAAAACAACGGGCTTATGTCTTTTCGCATCAATACCCGGGATATATCCGGTACCATTGCTTTACTAAGAGATAAATGGAATAAATTTCTACCGGATCAGCCCGTTGAATACTTCTTTTTGGATGAACGCTTTTACGAAATCTATAAGGCAGAACAGCAGTTGGGGAAAATTTTTGGTGTTTTCGCTGTGTTGGCGATTTTTGTCGGCTGCCTGGGATTATTTGGTTTGGCCGCCTTTATCGCAGAGCGGAGGACAAAAGAGATTGGTATACGCAAAGCACTGGGGGCATCGGTATCCAATATTATCCGCTTACTTTCCAAAGAGTTTGTTATCTTAGTGGCAACAGCCAATGTGATTGCCTGGCCTGCTGCCTATATGATAATGAACCAATGGTTAAAGGATTTTGCTTATCGAACCTCATTGAACTTTATCACGTTTTTGGCGGCGGGTGCGGCAGCACTGATTATTGCCTTGTTAACCACCAGTTATCAAGCAATAAAAGCAGCCCTCTCCGACCCGGTGCAATCGCTTAAATATGAATAACCCACTGCTATTAAAATTAACAAAAGAAGAA
>JAEOSY010000065.1 GCA_016840125.1 Candidatus Helarchaeota archaeon
AGAGGACAATCTTCTCAATGTGGAGACGGTGCTAAGTGAGTTGGGGAGTTGTACTTACCAAATGGAGCGCGGGCAGGTCCTAACTGTCCTCGATGAGGAGTATAAACTCGCCCTTCCGCCGTCGTGTTTGGCAAAGTATAAAACGCGCCTCTTCCGCATCCACACGCAGGGTGATAGAATCATTCTCACACCCGCGAAGCTACAGCTAGAGGTCGCTGCCGCAGAGGGTGTGGACGCTCCCATTGAAACTCCCTCGATAGGGGAGGAAATCGCCCAAGTGAGTACCCCCCGATGAAATAAAAACTAGGAGGACGAGGAGTTTGAATGATGCGGCACGCTTGAGGTGTGATATAACCTACACGCAAAGGAATCGCGTCCAAAATATCACAATGCGAGATGACCAAGGGGCGTACTCGTCTCACATCGGTTTTTTATCGCAGGAGTGTGTGCATGCGCACAATCGAAAAACCTCTTTAATTTTACAGTTCGCGGGGCTGCACGGCGTTAGCCACCGACCCGATATGGTAATAAACTTTATAGAACATCATTGGAGTTTTAATGCAAAGTTTCTTTTAATACCTAAGTTTGCCTCTCAGAGAAACTATTTAATCCCCTCAGACGGGGCGGAAATTGCGAACGTAACTCCAATTATGTGCCTAGAGGAAAATATCCCGTGGAATCTTGATTTTCATTTTCATTTAGGAATAGACGATTCAAGGACAAAAACAATTGATTTCGGTGCAGAGACGATGAGTAATTTATTACCACTACAACACTTGTCCACCTCCCAACAAGGTACGACCCGAGTAATTTATGAGGGGGTTTCCTGATGATGGGGTGGCGGAGAGCTTTGGGGGGAGTTCCCACGTTTTTCGATCGAAAATTTTTTTTAAAATATATAAAAAATTACAAGATCTATAAACCTGAGCATAGATTTATAACCTCGAACTCCCCTCAATTATGTAATAGAGCTTTCGTGGATGAACTTTTATTCATCTCAGTGAGGAGTACTTGACCCTTGTAGGGTAGACAGTTTTGGGATGTGACCGGGTATCAGCGATTGGGATTGGGACACCATAAAGAAGGTGCGGGACGACTATTTTCGATTGTGGTCTTACGAAAGCAAAGCATTGGTCAACCAGCAGACCGACCTCTCCGATTCGGAGCGGGAATGGCTTTACTTTAACATGCTCTTCCGAATTCAGCGGAGTATATTAAAATTATTCATACCTTCAATGGTGTTTGTAAATTCCATCCCGGAATTTCGCAAGGAACTAGAAGGCATTAAACCTCCTTTGCGACATCACATCGAGGCTGATGCCGAGTACCTTCGGGATTTAAAAGAACTTCTGCAAGACCCCCGTCCGCCAAGATATCAGAGGGAAAAGTTGCATGAATTTTTACTGAATTCAAGTTCTAAAAAAATTCAGAAGCACGCCACCATGCTGAAAGCCGAAGGTTCGGTGCTGTCACCCCCCCTCAGCGCGTTCGAACGTGCCATATTGACCAACTTCGTCCCACGGGAGCAACCGTTTTCCACCCCCGAAAGAGCGGATAGCAAGGCGGCAGAGGTCGAAGATGCGCGAGTGGAGCAGTTTACCGCGCGAGCCTATGATGTTCCCGTCTCATTATCCCACCAGCTCGATAGCTTCCTAGCGACCTTGCAGTTAAATAAAGCCTGTAAGAGAGCGCTTAAAGCCCTCTACAAGTACGTCGCCTTCTCCATTTTGCAGCAGATCCAGCAGGGTATCAATCAGGCGTGTCGGGCGAAGGGGCAACTCTTGAAAGGAGTGTTGCAGAACCAGCGGGAACACCCCCCCTCCAAGTCGAATGCCTACTACCGCGCGACATTTCAGGACAGTTCGAAGCGGGGGGAACTCTCGAACTACCTCGTGAAGAACGCGACGCTGGGGCAATTCCAGCATCTGAGCAGCAAATTCCCTCAGCTGCGAAGGATGTTAGCGGACGAACCAATGTCGACTATCGCCCCGTGGATTGTCTGCAACTACCTTGACCATCGCGTGCGCACGCGGCTCAGCAAGTACTTCCACTGGAAACTCTCGCATGTGCGCCCGCAGCTGCGGGGGATGCGGCGGTTGATGGAGCAGTCACCCGAACTCGGCTCACTTCTGAAACTCACCACGAAAAATGAGGAGTTCAGCAAGTTGCGGGCGGGCGTGGATAGATTACTCCACTCAACCCCCCTCCCACGGGGATTGCAACTCGACCTCCTCAACAAAATCCTCAATCGGTTCCAAGCAGGGCATGTCCTCCACCTGCTCTTACTGAGCCGAGAAAAAATCTATGGGCTCTATCCCAAACTGATAAAACTCACGGGCAGGACATACGCTGCACCAGAGATAGAGCACCAGCTGAGGCTCTTTCAGCACTTCTGCAAGAGACATCGTGCCCCGTTGGAAGAACTGGTGCGCCAATCCCTGAATGGGTTGATTCATATCCCCGCCCGCGAGGTGCGAACTGCCATCGCGTCGGCAATGCGCGAACATGACGAACATATCACCTTTCTGAAGGCGAACAAGTACGGGACGTACCACGCCACACGGAAAAAGAAAGCGTTAACAGCACTTCAGACCACTGGAACTTGGTGGCATTACTTGGAGTGCGGGGTTCTCCCCTCGGAGCGGTACATCAAGGCACTGGCGAAGCTGGTGAGTGCCCTGCCCAAGATACGGGTGAAGTCGGAAGCTGCCCTGTACTCCATCGTCCCCGTTGCCTATCTGACACAACTCTGTTCAATGAGGGGAAGGACGGTTGCCGAGTTGGTGAAACGGTTTCTCGCCGTGTTCACCGCCGACAACTGTACCACCCCCCCGTTCACTTCCCCCCGCAACCGCAAGCGGTGCTCCCCCATCGACCTCACCCCCTTGAATCATAATTTCTTAATCATTCGCCCTGAGACCACCGCGAACGAGTTATTAACCAAATATTTACGGCAGTGGCACGCCATCCCCTTGCGGATCGCGCCCTCGGAAATTCTCACGTTCTATACGGGGTCAGCGACGGGCAGACTGGACGAATCCACGGTGAAGCGGTTCGTCCGAGTGCTGCTCACCCGCAAGAAGTACAAAAAGAGTGACATTCATACGATTTTGCAGCTCATCTCCTTTCATGGAATCACCTCACTGTCCCGAAAGACGTTCCACCAGAAGAAGGCTGAGTTGTCGTATGTGGCGCGCGTCTTGGTCGACCCCGTCCTTGAAATTAATCTATTCACCAATAAGCGGTTAAAAGGGGAGCTGAACAAGGTGAAGGCGATTATCGTCAATCCCGCGGTGGAACTCGCCCCCATCCGCATTCTCCCCATTCCCGCCCTGAAAAATTCATGCACCTGTCAATTAATCTTCAAAAGTCAGGAGGTGCTCCCTGAGTTTCAACCCCAAATTAGATGTATGAAAGGAGTAAAAATTGGAAAATTCCAAGAAAAAGAAATAGTAGGAATTGATATCAATCAAGAGGATGAGCATAAGGTCTATATCGCTCCCGATTGGAAGACGACCGCGCAAGACATCGAGGATGCGCTGTTGGAACAACAGTTGCAACGGCGTATTTATAATGAAGATAAGGACAAGTCCTTCACTGCCTACGTCTCTAACGACAGCCGCAGTGCGCGCGTCTCGAAAAAAATTAATACCCTTTCTGGAGCATTGAAAAAAGACCTATCTCACCTCAAAATAGTAAAGGATATGAAAAAGAAGGTACAGGGGGCATTTGGGAGAACCAAATATAATGCCATCGACCTTGCCACCAAATTGTATCAGGAAGTGGTGCGCGTCGCGGCGGCGAACAGGGTGCAGCCCGAAGCGCAGCTGTTACGCGCGACCATGACTGACATCAAAGCGATCCCGAAACATCGTGTCCATGCCCTCGCGCAACTACGCGACCAGCGGAACACCAAAATTCAGGAAGTTCTCGCCCTCTTAGAAGAACGCAGAATTCCCGCGGTCAAGCAGCTCCGCCGCCAATTTGAAGCGAACGCCGAGCGCGGGGGGAAGATACACCGGCAGGAAACGGAGCTCGACCACTTACAGAAGCAAATCAACAATCTCCGCGCAGAAATTGACCAGAAAGTGAAACGGCTGATCGCCGCGATCCTGCTGGAGATCCACCCCGGCAAGCTGGTGTATGAGGCGCTGAACGTGAAGCACCAAGGGCTGAAGGGGGTGCTGGGCGAAATTACCCAGTACATGCCCCAGATGGCAGACTTAATCGCGGAAGCGGTGGAACTTGCGAATCTGGTTGCCCAATCCCGAGGGGTTTCCCTCCAAACCGAAATCTACGGCGTGCACCCCGGGGGCACGTCCAGTCCTCCCCACCTCCCCACGGGATTAGACTTCGAACGCGGCGGGAAAAACGGGTGGCATGAAGTCACCATCCCCGCGACCGTGAAGGATGGGGTGTCCCACCCCCAACTCAAAATCAACTCGCACATCCTCGCGTGCCAAAAATTATGTGAGAAGGTGCGAGAACCTAAACCACACTTTGTCCGTCTCAGATATGGCGACGGTTGACAACTTAGGTAAGTATTTATCTAAGTTTGTCCAGTTTATAGCTATCTGTCATAATCAAAAACTTCTCAAAGAAACCGTCGAGTGCTTTTTCTATCGGACAGAATTAAGTTATATGAGGTCTTCAAATGAAATTAGTTGATTTGGCAAAAAGAGCAATTACGATTTTAAAAGAGGCTGGAGAAAAAGGGATCAACAATATAGAGCTTGCCGAAAAATTACAAATGACAAGAAGAAGAGTATATGATATTATTGCGATATTACGAGCGACTGAGTTGATCGAATCAAAACGCGAAAAAGGAGGCACTCGCATATTTTGGAAGACGCTTCCTACCATTGAAACTATGACTTCCCCAAAAAATGATACTAAAGCACAAGAGAAACACCAAGCTGAAATTACAAAATTAGAAAAAGAAAAATCTGAATTAAAAGAAAAAATTAAGCGTATAAGAGAGGATATTTCAAAAGGCAGCCCTAAAAAAACATCTGACAAGCAATTATTTGAAGCAACTTCAATAGCAGTGCGTGCCGCAAAGTCTTTAAAAATTACTGAAGTAGTTAATGCTGGCATAGAAGTGCTCATTAAAGTCAATGGTGAAGGAATTCTTGTGGAGCCAGTTTCCGAAGATAAGAAATAAATGAAAAAAATAAATTATTATTTAGTTAATTATAGCTCTCTTTTGAAGGACAATTATAATGACATTTAAATGTGAGCGCTGTTGTAAATGTTGTTCTGATCCAACAATAATAGTTACTGTAAACCACCGGGATATACTTCGACTTGAGTTCTTTTTGCCTGATATTGATCTATTTAAATTTCTGGCTTTCTATCAAACTCAAGAAAACGATCCGAGTCTTGAAAAGAAGCTAATGAGTCCAGCTATTATTACTAATCGTGGTAAGACTTTCCTCGGGCTACAAAGGAAAGGGGATAACTGTATTTTTTTGCATGCTGACACTTGTCAAATCTATGACTGCCGACCTCATATTTGTCGATGTTTTCCCTATACCTTCCAAGTCCGCAAGGATCTGATATATTGGAGCTATTCCTCAAAAGCAAAGGAGATTTGCCCCACAATAAAACCTGATTCTACTCCTAATAATACTGAATTAGAAGAATTGGCTCACATAATGATCAAAGAAACCGATGAATTCAAGCAGTTGATTAACATTTGGAATAATTTAGCCCAAAATAATTTAATAGATCCCACACCGCAGTTACTACTTTTATTTCTCACAGGAAAAATAAAATTAACTATTGAAAATATTAAGAAAATAACGGATTAAGTTCCCGTCTCGATGGAATGAACAATATCCTCAATCACATTAGCCCAATGTTTATTAAGTTGCGTCGCTTCTCCTTTACCTTTGGCTTCTGAATAAATTTCAAAAGAGTTTTCATCGGCTCCTGGTCTAATTAAACACCATCCGTAATCAAAATATATTTTCACGCCGTCCAATGTAGAAAGATTATGCTCATATGCTTCTTCAATTAGATTCACCATAACTTTTCCGCGATATTGATAGGGAACCTGAATTATCTTCTTAGCCATATAAAATTTCGGTATTTCTGAAGATAAATCACTTAATTGTGTTTCTTTTTTCACAATTTGTTCCACTAGATAAGCCGCGGCTAAAATTCCATCCCGTGCAAATTGGAATTCAGGAAACACAAATCCCCCAGTTTCATCTCCCCCAAAAACAGATTTATGTTCGATGACCTGTTCAATAAGCGGTCGATAGCCAATTTTCGTCCGAATAACTACACCGCTATTCTCTTCACAGACTTGTTCAATTACCTGGGATGCACTTACAGGAACGCAGATATGACCACCTTTTCGTTCATACAAGCGCGACTTAATAAACAAAGCTAATGCCGTATCTCCTTCTAGAATGTCGCCTCTATTATCGACAAATAATGACCTTCCACCATCTTCATCTAATGCAATTCCAATCTCAGCGTCCAATGCACGAACCGTTTTCGATAAATCTGCTAGTGAGTCCTTTGAAAGCGATCTACCATTTCTTTCCGCTCCCGGAGTTAATTGAGCGTTTAAAGAAATCACTTCACATCCTAATTTCTGGAAGAGACTGGGTGCAATAAGAGAGCTAGACCCATTTGCACAATCGAGAATAATCTTTGGATGCTGTTGTTTTATAATTTTATGATTAATATATTTCATGACAGACTCATAATAAAATTCTGAAGTCCTTACTGGGCTTAAGACTTGCCCAACTTTCAAGGGTTCAACCCTTATCATCTTTTCCTTGAAAAAAATATCTTCAATTTCAGTTTCTGTTTGCCTGTCGACATCTACCCCATCTTGATCAAAAAAGCGAATATTGATTGAATTTACATCTGCATAAGGATTTTTAACCTCTAATCCCGCATTTGCATTGAATACACGGATTGCATATTTAATCAATGGTACTGGCATAATTTCCATATTATATATTTCAACACCTGCTGACATCAAGCCCGCAATAAGCGCCCGCTTTATCATTCGAGATATATTTTTATTATCTCGCCCGATCGCGACTTTAGCCCCACTCCCTAATAAAGTTCCAAAGGCTGCTCCGAGCTTTGAGGCAAATTCGGGGGTTATTTCTAAGTTTATCAATCCGGTAATTCCATATCTCCCAAAAAGACTCCGTCGAACAAACGTACCCCATTTGACAGGCATCGAAACTATACTACCAGCTTCAATAATTTTATTTGGCCATATTGAGATTGCAGGTTTGATCACACTCTCCCTACCAATGTCGCAATCATCCCCAATCACTGCTTCACTTAAAACAATTGATTCTGCTCCTAATTCAACTCTAGAAGATATTACGCAATTTTCAAGTCTTGCATTTTCACGGATTGTCGAATTATTCCAAATAATTGACCGCTTTATATGAGCTCCTTTTCCGATATAGACTCCATCCCCAATGATTGATGAACGATCAACATTTACCTCCCTCTCTACTTTGCAATTTTGCCCAATAATTGCGGGTGACCATAAATTCGCTTCAAGATCTATTACACTTCCCTCTCCAACCCAAATATCATCTTTGATTTCCTCCCCCGCAATATTAACTCGTACTTTTTTAGTTAATACATCACGATTTGCTTGAATATATTTTTTGGGATCACCGACGTCCAGCCAGTAATAATCGCCTATATAACCAAACATTGGATGATTCTTCTCTAGTAATAGCGGAAATAATTGTTTACTAAAATCAAATTCCTGATTTTCTTCAATAGATCTTAAAATTTCAGGTTCTAAAATGTAAATTCCCGCATTAATTTTGTCGCTAAAAACTTCACCCCATCCCGGCTTCTCGAGAAATCTAACAATCCTCCCATTTTCATCTGTAACAACAATTCCATATGAAACTGGGATATCCGCAGTAGTTAATGCAAGCGTTGCTACACTCTTACTTTTCTTATGAAACTTTAACATCTTCGATAAATTAATATCCGTGAGAATGTCACTCGAGATAACTAGAAACGTGTCATCCAGCATCGCTTCAACATTTTTTACCCCTCCTGCAGTTCCTAGCGGTCTCTCTTCCCAAGCATAGGATATTGTTACTCCCAGATTCTCTCCATTTCCTACCATTTCCGAAATTTTTTTCCCCAAATAACCAAGGGTAATAATAATCTCATCAAATCCATGTTGTTTTAACAATTCAATTATATGGATTAGAATAGGTTTATTGGCAATCGGCACCATTGGTTTCGGTAAATTATACGTTAGGGGGCGTAATCGCGTACCCTTTCCACCAGCCATTATGACGGCTTTCAATTTTTCACCTTACTCTTAGGCTTTTTAATTACGTCAATTAACACACCGTTTTATTTTAATTTATTCATCATCCTTTTGATCCATGATGAATATTTCAAGAGGACTAATTCCATTAATCAGCAAAATGCAGAAACAGTGGTTGAACGGATTTATATAGGATGAATCGGTGCGTCAAAACCCCTCATTTTTTATCGTTCTTACTCAAGAAGACTCGCTCCTTCAGGGGGCGAGATGAATTGTTCTTTCCGCCACCATCTGTGTTGTTCTCGCAGCTATGCGCAGCATTTCGGTAAGTTTAGGAACAGGCTTTAATATTTGCGAGGTTCCCTTGATATCCATGAGAATGGCATAGCCCGCTGACATTCGCCCCTTGATGAAGTATTCCTGACTTCTGTAGTTCACCTTGTCAAACTTACGAATCCCCTGAATTTTACCCGTAGGGATTCGTCGCTGGCTGCGCACTCCCTTCGTCTGCTGATAATCGCCGCGCGGAACACACTTCTTCAACAGTAGAGATTCACTCTTGAATGTAAGCGGTTTTCCCTGGCTGGCAATGATTAACGCATCAATGGCATGAGTTTTCTTAAAACCTAACGCCTCACGGTGTGTTTTTGTGATGTAGCCTAAGGTCTCGATTGCATTAGTTCTCTTCAAGGTTTGGTTCCGAATCACGTTCATCTGTGTGGCGTGTTTCAACCTTCCTTTCTTCGATCCCCTCACCTTTAAGGTGACTTTTCCAGCGTGAAGTAAGTTATGGCAAGTCTTACACATTATGAGCAGATTGTCGGGATCGTCACTCCCGCCCTCCTCCTTAAATATGATATGATGGCAGTGGAGTCGTTTGTCCTTCGATTTTCCCTTGCAGTGTTGGCAGGTGTATCCATCCCGGTGCAACACATACGCCTTCGTATTATTAAATCCATATTTTAATCCTTTTTGGTATAGTAGAGGGTTTTTCAAGACTTTAGGGTTCTTTAAGGCATGTGGGTCAAAGGTCCCCATTTCCATGATGACTTCTTTAATTGGCATTAAATTTTCAACGAATTCAATTTCCCGAAGGTGGGCATCAATCTTGCTCTTTACACTTGGCGCGAACCGTTCCTTCCGGATGGAATTTCTCCGGTTCAAGAAGCGACATTTCCGATACCGGCACTTGCGGGCTCGCCGCGACCTGCGGTACTGGCGCCTCCGGGTCATCTTTTTTGTGATGTCCTTTCGCAGTTCCAGTTCGCTGGCGTAATACACGCGTCCCTTGCCATCGGTAACACCTGCCCCTACGATAACACTTCCTGCGTCAATCCCCAGTGTCAACGACTGAACGCGCTCAGTTGCAGGACGGGCTTTCAGCTTAAGAGTGAATGGGGTCCTCCTCACTACTCGCGCCTTGCCTTCCTTGAGCAGCAGACGTGCAATCACGGGAACGCACGGCATCAATGGCGATCCATTCTCATTAATTACATACACGATTTTCTTCGTTCTTTTTCAACCCTATCCATTTCTTACCTTTTCGGACTCTCATTCGAGTAAATCCTCCTCAGCTCATTGGTCCACAACGAGCGTCATCGGGTTGTGCGTATCCATGCCCTGCGAACAGGCAAGGAATCCGACGTCACCTCGACAATGATGGAACGGCTTTTTCCACCGATGCCACCGCTCCTACCCTCAGAGCTTTTAGCCATTGGCGACAGAGCAACGGTCTGGTGCGTCAACCGAAGGTGTCGTGACCGATCCATCGGAGCATGCATTTCTCCATACTGAGTCTGGTGAACTTGCATTTCTCCATGCTGAGCCTGAAGCCTGCGCCTTCAGGCGTGGGTAATTCACTTAATTTTATCTTTCACGATTTAAAAGATGGAGAACTAGTCAATCACCGCCTAATCACCTAACCTTATAATTCATCAGCAGTTTCAGGAGATGGTGGTTTATAAAGGTTCGCAATTAAAATGCGCAAAATAGTAATTTAACGCCCATTTCAAGCGTTGCATCTCCGAAGAGCCCCCTATGAGCCATCTTCAGGAATACAATCAGCCTCGGATGTTGTACTGGAATTTTAGGACAAAATTATTCACAGATTGTTTGGTGGTGTATATTTTAATATCCTGAAAGTATTGCAGGTTCTCGGTTAAGTCAAAGTTACAACTCATCACGATGATTTCCTCGCGTATCAGCTCCCATGGGCTACTTTTATGTATCATTGGTTCAAAATTGAGTGTTTTCAAGGAAGATTAGGTCTTCTTTGGGTGAAATTAAAGCGAGATAAAGAACCTCGGAAAAGGTACCTACCATTTCAAAATGTTCTCGGGGAATATGCAAATCCCTTTACGTTCAGAAATCATCCCATAAGCTTTTAGTTGAGGAATTCATGAATTTAATTTTTGAGAAAATCTCAATATTTTTTCTATTTTTTGCGCAATCAATAGAATGGGGTGTTTAAATATGCTCAAAGCAAAATTCTTAAATAGATAAATGTGAATACACCGAATATATTTTTGGGAATTTTAGGATCCGGAATAATGAATTCTATTATTTAATTATCGTTAATGAGTGGGTTGTTTCAAATGAAGAAGAACGCTAAAGTTATCGCATCACTATTCTGCATGTGTATTATGGTGAGCATGGTTTTTATTGAAGCTGATAATAATTCATTAATAATCACGGCGGATTTACGAGTTGTCAATAATAAATTTGAGGCAGATGTTGGTGAAATCATTGAGTTTGATGCTTTCTATACTAGCGGTCCTTGGCAAACCCTCGTATATTTCTTTCACGATGGGAGCGAGCCCCTTCAGACCACGGATACTACAGTTCCTCATGCATTTCCAATGGAGGGCAAGTACCTAGTTACATTAATGGTGGTCGGTATGGCGGGCATCTCTGATACTGATACGGTAGAGATCACGATCATCAACAGCCAACCCTCGGCGTCCATTGAAATGGCGAATCAGGACGGTGACCCCACAACCTCTGCGCAAGAGGATGAGAATATCGCCCTTCATGTTGTTGATCCGACTGATACACCCAATGATTTGGGGATCCTTCAGTACCGGTGGCTCCTTGGGGACGGCAACGTGGTGACAGGTTCTGAGATTCAGTATGCATGGCGGTATGCGGGTACGTACACGATAACTCTTCAAGTTCTCGATGATCAGCTGGCAATGAACTATGAGACAACTGAGATTATGATCACGAACACCCCTCCAATTGCTGAATTTGAAGTAGTATCAGACCAAGGTCTCGAAACCTATCACGCGGTTGAAGATGAAACTCTGGTGTTCAATGCGAGCGCCACACAGGACACAACCTCTGATTATCAGAAGCTCCAATATTATTGGGACTTCGATGATGGGACGGTGGGTCGTGGGCGGGAGATTCACCATACCTATTACGAATCGGGCTTATATATAATAAAACTATTGGTGATGGATGATGATGGCGCTTCCTCCACCCTCGAGAAAACCATTACCATCAATAATCTAGCTCCCACGATTGATATCACCACTACTGACGTTCTTCTTGAAGAAGGACAAACCTTCACCTTTCTGGCAGAATCTCACGATACACCCACTGACTATCAACGGTTAGAGTATTTCTGGGGCTTCGGGCAAACTGGGTGGCAGACGAGTCATCCTTGGACGGATGATTGGGCGGGGATCATTTCCGCAGAAGTTGAAGATCCGGAAGGGCAGACTGATATCGATCAAGTTAACGTTACGGTTCTTAACGTTCCCCCCCAAGCTTCCATTTCCATGGCGTTCATCACCGGGAATCTAACACTAAAAGCGGCAGGTACGCCCAACAATACCATTGAGTTTAGGCTCTACGGCAATGAGCAAGTCGTTACCAATTTCACGTTGGACCGCATTCCCGGTGATCCGAAATCCCAAGCCATTACGATTCCCTTCCTGTTTGATCTCTCAAAAACGTGGCGGATCGAGGTAGCTTACAAGGACGCTATTGAGGGGGCAAATCCCTCATGGCTCACGTTCACTTTACCTGATGGGAACGCCTACCAAGCGTATCATAACTTCGTGGTTAATCATGAAG
Organism: Candidatus Helarchaeota archaeon; assembly: GCA_016840125.1. The sequence continues at coordinate 12,365 of JAEOSY010000065.1, forward strand.
CGACGTGGGTTTGGGAGGTACTCCCGCACGATTATTTTTTCTCGTGGCCAATCACCTTTAATGGGACGATCTTCGACCCGAGCTCGGATGGAATTAATGGAGAGGTGAAGTTCAACTCAATCTCCATCTTGAATATATCCCATGTTGAAGATGGGTCATGGCCAGTTGAGCTCCCCTTTGAGGTGACGCTGTATCTGTCGCATGGAAGCTTACTCGCAGTGACCGCCGAAGACGATGACGGTGCTAGTGCCTATGCCCAAGTCGAAATTTATGATGGGGGGCAGATGGCGATCTCATATCTCGCCCCTCGAATCGAAATAGGTGCCCCTCTCCAAGTAACAGAGGATATGCTAGTAGATTTTACCCCCGTGTATTATGGACCATATCCACTTGAATCTCTCACATTTACATGGAATTTTGGTGATGGTAACGTCGTGGTGGGGGCGAACGTCAACCACACATACTCGAGTAGTGGGGATTACCTTGTGCAATTGACAGTAGAAGATCCTCAAGGGGAGACAACCACTCGGGGAGTAGTTATCGAAGTAGAGAATTTTGTTCCTATTGTTGAGGTTATGGGCATTTTCGAGAGTACGGAGGACTACGAGCTGGACTTCGAACCGCAGGTGTATGAATCCGCCTCCGACCAAGACGATCTCAGGTACTTCTGGGTCCTCGGAGATGGTGCCGTGGCAGCTGGAACAGGCGTCAGCCATCGCTACGCACGGAGTGGTAGTTATTCATTACAACTCAGAGTCGTGGACGATAATGGTGCAGTCGGAATGCAATCCGTGCCTGTCACAATCTATGATGAGTCACCAGTAGTGGATGGTCCATACGGTTTCGAGGTGGTTGAAGGGGGTACAATCATCGCGGAAATAGTTGTTTATGATAGCACAGTTGATGAACCCAACCTTCAGTACTGTTGGGCATATGATTCCGAAATTACTTACTCCCGGATTTTCACCACACGCGAGGATGACGGATTTTACAACGTCTCCCTTACAATTGAAGATCCTGGAACCATCGCAGTCCAAGACAATATCTCCCTCGCTTTCATTAGTGAACCCCCCGTTGTCGTTGCCTCTAACTTCATTCTTTATGGCGCTCCCTCGTCGCTTGATCTAAAAGCGTATGCCTTGGACTCTTACACAGATATCCCAGATTTGACTTATACATGGTATATTGATGATGTCCTCATCCCAGATGGAACTGGTGTTGCCTCAACCATTAACTATAATTTTCTTGAATCCCGGACCTATCACGGCCATGTAATCGTCGAGGATGACAGTGGCTACGCGGTCTCAAGTGAATTCACCACCATGGTAATATTGGATTCAGATGGGGACGGCCTCACGGATGAGGTTGAGGTAGAGTATGGCACGAATGGCTCCTCTGCGGATAGTGATGGCGACTTCCTCACCGATACATATGAATTGGATGAATCGCATACGAACCCCAATGCATGGGACTCAGATGGAGATTTGCTTGCGGACGGATTGGACGCCAACACGAGCGTTATGACCGGTGAGCTCATTTTAGGCACCGATCCATGGAATCCCGATACTGATGGGGATAACCTCACAGACGGATTGGAGGTACTGGGTTGGGACATCCTAGTCCACGAGTGGGTAGATGGATTCGACCCCCAGGGGAATAAAACTCGTCATGTCTTTGCTAACCCGCTGAAGATCGATACCGATGGCGACGGGCTGACGGACTGGGAAGAATGGGACCTTCGCTACGATCCGGAGCGCCCCGATACGGATGGGGATGGAGAAACTGATTTCGAGGAAGAAGGACGCGCAGCGGCTTTTGATACGGATAATGATGGGTTAAGCGATTCACTCGAGAACACTCCTATCACAGAATATGTGCCCCTGAAATATGTATCACACCTCACAACCGACAGTTCCTGGGAAAATGCAATGGATATTCAAGGCGAGATAACCAACACGGAAGTCGCTGGCAAGGATTCGTGGATTGGCCAATCCCGTGTGCAATCAACCCCACAGCTGGTGACATTTATTGGAGAGGTCGATTCCATAACAACTGAGTACAATAAATTAGTAATTTATGTCAACCTCTCAGCAGGAGGTGTCGATGCTCACTTTCAGCTGTGGAATGGAAATGATTGGGTGACCTACCGAACTTTCCAAGAAAATACCTCTGATTACATTGTGATAACGACCGATAGTGTGAATACATCACAATGGGTACATGGAGGAATCTTGAAATTCCGCCTCGAAGGAGGATATATCCTCGACGAAACCGATACAGGCATATATTACAACAGTTTTATTGAACTATTCTTTGTTGAAGTTACAGGAGTCATCAAATATTTCCTCGCATCTGAGAGCGTGTGGTCAGACGCCTATGAAATTCAGGGTGATATAATAAACACCCAAATAAATGATGGAAGTTCGTGGTTTGGACGTAGTAAAGTCCCGTTATCACCTTTAACAGTGAATTTCGAAGGGGTAATCAATTCTATTACTACTATTGATAATAAAATTACAATTTTCTTTCGCGTTTCTGCGGATGATTTTCCTGCACAGTTATATCTTTATGATGGGAATGATTGGGTTCTTTATCAAACCTTTGAAGAATCCTTAGCTAAATCCATTATTTTAATTACTGATGAGTCAAATGCGTCCCAATGGATTCATAGTGGAACTTTACGATTCTCCATCAAGAGTGGCTATACTGAGGAGCCATGGTGGTTGATCCCTAAATATAATAGTTACATTGAATTATTCTACTTCCAGATTGAGGAATTCACTGAGGTAACGACTACTATCTCAGATTCCGAACTCCCTGATACTGATGGAGATGGACTATTTGATTGGGAGGAGTACTATCCTGGAAAAGATGGTTTTATTACTCATCTACGAAATAATGACACGGATAATGATGCACTCTTAGATAGCAGTGAGGTGTTCTCTATAACAAAAGAATATGGAAAACGCGAGAGAGTTTTAATTACTAGGTTATTTGATGAATGGAAAAAAGCAGAATTTTATTTTACAGCAATAATTGGAGGAAGAGTCCAAAATTCTACAGTAACCGTAGGTTTTTCTAGCCAGACTGATTTAAAAATAAATTTGGTACAGGTCCAAGTCGCAGGTGTTGCTATTATTGAGGATATGAATCCAGAAATTGAAGAACCTATTGATATCAATGGAATAATTTTTTATAAGAATTATAACATATCCAAAGAGATCACAACATATTCTGGGGAATGGAGACTCATTATTGATATAGAACCCCTCGATCCTGACTCTATTGAGGAATTTTCTATTTTATTAGAAGATTTCAAAGTGGACGTAATGCAGGGACTTGATCCGCTTAATCCTGATTGTGATAAGGATGGGTTGTTTGATGGATATGAGTTGAATCCAGCTTTCTCTGGATGGGTTACTAATCCAAAAGTTTGGGACAGTGATGGAGATTTTTGGAGTGATTTTGATGAAATCCGAAATTATAACACAAACCCTCTTTCCACGGATACTGATGGAGATGGAGTAGATGATCCCTATGATCAAGATCCCCTTTTCAACCTCATGTTGAAGATAAATATCTATAAAGGACATTTCGAAAATGCTTATTTTACCCGGCGATTGGCAGTTGTTGTAAAAATAGAGGATCAAGCTATCGCAACTCCCGCCATTTGGGCTTCTGAAGATCCGATTCAGCGAGGTTGGTGGATTTTCAAATGGACTGCTGATAGAACCGCAAACTTTGAAGCAGCAGGATTTACAGAGTACTATTTTGATACCCCAGATCAACGTTCATCTCTCCAGATCGGACTAGAACTCTGGAAAGTCACAATACTCTGGGATACGAAATTGTTAGATATGAGTTATTCTTATGCTCTTGGGACTGGTTTAGATACTAATCCTTCAGGATCTGAAACATTAGTAGATGAAGAGGGAGATTGGGTGCGATTTGATGTTCAAACTATTGGAATGAAACGCGTAAATACTATTGCTATTAAAACAGAAGGTAACTTTTTTGAGGGCCATTACTCTGAAATTGAACGGTTCATAGTTGTTGTGTTAGGTATAGATGAACCTGATGATCTATTTACTAATGGCGTAAATGTTATCGTTATCCCTGTAAGCCTATTCATCCATACTAAGTTGCATGCTATGTGGGAAAACGAGGATATCCCGATAGAGCTAAATGATGCTTCTGATAGTGGCTTTAATGCCTCATTCTACGGTTTAAGTGGTAATGCAGAAAATATCAATCAGTATGTAGAGGGAATGATTGTAAAGGGGTTAGACGAGGGTGATTATGTAACTATTCTAGAAGCTTGGGCGATTCTTGAATATCTAGTAAATAATGCAACAGACCATCCTTTATATTCATATTATATCTGTGATGAAGCAGGGGAAGTTGAAAGTCTTGGATTGGCAAGAGAAATCCTCGATCTGATCCCATTTGACGCGCAGATGATGGAAAATGATGATACGGGTCCTATGCCCAAAGGATTCTGGGATTGGTTAATAAGCATTTTTATAACTATTCTTTTAATTATCGCACTCGCAGTTCTGGCGCCTTTTATTTTCTTAGGAATACTTATTATCTCGTTAATCTACATTGGTATTGTACTTATAGGACCTCTTATTGCTGCAGCCGTCCTTGCGGTACTCAAATTAATCATTTTAATCTATGTCTTTATTATGTTAGCCTTGACACTTCTTAGTTTGATTTTAGCATTCTTCACCTTCTTGATCTTCCTGTTTATTCTTACGGCATCACAGCCAGAACTGATGTCATTTGGTTTTTTATGGTTTGAACTAAATGAACCAACAGCAAGTGGTCGATTTGAAATAGTTATTGAGTTTGAATATTCCTCCATTCTCGACTTAACAATCCCCTGTTTAAAAATTAATACTTACCAAGATGGAGAACTCATGGTTGGAATAATATTATCTTTCGGAATTCCTGTTGATGTAGGTAATTTAATTTTACCACCAAAGCCCGAAGAGAGCCTTTTAAGTTCAGAAAATATTGAAGCTCAAGTAGCTACATTGGAATCAAACTCTGTAGATGAAGCAGATGGTGAGAGTTTCAATTTAGGAAGATGGTTCGCCCTTATTCCTGCATTAATATTCTTACCCCTTCTTTATGTCTTTTCAAATAATCCATTAGCGGGATTAATTCTCATAGTATTGAGTCCTGTAGTCATATTTTTATTTCTAATTTTAATGATATTTTTAAATCCAAGTGATAATATAGAATCTCTAAAAGCAGAGACAACTGGCTATGCTATAGGATTGTTTTTGTTGGGAAAATCAATAGCGGCACCTATGTGGATTAAAGGTGGTTTTAAGCAAGATGCACCTAAATCAATAGGTATGGGATTTCTAATTGGATGGCTTATACTACCATCAATATTTCCAGAATATTTATCATTGGGACCGCCGTTGGATCCGGATGGTATTTTGATCGCACTTGCGTATACGGGATTTGCAGCTCTCAGTGCTTATCTTTATAATAGCAAGGGGACTGATAATCAGATTATGGCGAAAAATACTTGGAATTCAGTAGGTTTAGTTTTCATGTTTTTAGGTCTAGCATTGATGGTATTAATCAGGTTATCATTTTTCTTAGATTGGCTATTAGCAGTTCATCACGGATTTGAAATTTCATTTCTTTAGAAATCTTGAACAAAACTCAAATTAATTTGAATCTCAATTTCAATAAAAGGAATAAGAAATGTCTTACCAAAAAAGCATTTTAGGAAAGTATCTTCTTTTGGGGACTTATTTTGGATTATTATTTTTTTGGATCTTCCTCAAAATTGTTGCTAACCTCTATTTCCCCTTGATTATATTTATAATATCTACCATTTGTGTTTGTATCTATTTGATTTCCCTCTCCTCCTCTCCTTATCCCGAGATTAGGCATTCTCCTGACAAACTTAAATATTCCCTCAACAAAAAAATTCAATTTTATATCTTTCTTTTTGCTCTGATCCTCTTCTATTTCCTCCTTTTTATCCCTTTAGGCTTTACCGAGTTGATATTGGAGATCGTCTGGTTAGGTGCTCTATGTTGTACTGGATTTGTTTTTTCTGAAATGGAATACTTGTGGGAAAATGTTTTAAATCAGGGTATTTCATTTAAAGAAGTTTCAAAGTTTCATATCTTTTATTTCTTGGTCTGGATAGCCAATAATTTATTAGGATATTTCTTATTTTATTACTTCATAATTCTTTCTCCTATTGTATCAATAAACATGGAATTGGTTCCAATATATTCTTCTTTTTTCTTTATCAGCGGTAGTTTTGCCTTAATCTGGCTATTCTATCCGATGGAATATTACTGGAAAATAAAAAGTATTCCCAATAAAATTCTTTTAGATTCAATGGACCAAATTCCTATACTCTCACGGAAGTTTAATAATTATGTATTTATCCCTTTGTTACTCTTCAATACGATTCTCCTTGTTCTTTTTATACCTTCATCTATTCCGGGATTAGTAATAAATGCATATTTTTTTATCCTTTTTATGGGTGGAATATTTTCTAAAAAATTTTTTACACAAAAAACCTTCTCCAATGATTAAACTGAAATCTGAACATCTGATTACGAAAATTTGAAAATTTCATTTTCATAGTTATTAACAAAATTCTGAGTCAAAATTTGTTATAAATTAGAAGGAAATTTACTAAAAATCATCAGACTATACCAATAATTTTTAATTCATCTTTAATTTTAATAATTAAAAGGGGATAGTAATATGAAGATCAATAATCGAAAACTAATAATCATTATTATAATTTTTATATTAAGTTTTTCACTTGTAAATCAAATTAGGACTAACCGTACTCCAAAAGAGACAAATAGACAAGAAATCTCAGATTTATTTTTATTTATAAGAGCCACTACTGTTTGGAATGTCTCTGAAGTGATATCAACAGAGAGTAATAGTACTTCTGTAGCACCCTCCATTATAATTGATGATAGCTTAAATATTCATGTATCCTGGGAGGACGGGACTGATTATAATAGTTCGGGGAATGATTTTGATATATTTTATAAGTTTTGGAATGCTTCACTTCAAGCTTGGATTCCAACCCAAGTGGTTTCAACTGAGAGTACCAGTTTAACAAATGGACACGATTTCACCCTTGATCAAGAGGGAAATATACATCTTGTATGGAGTGATGGTACAAATCTAAGTGGGGCAGGGATTGATTGGGACATTTTCTACAAAGTCCGTAACAGCACGACAGGCATCTGGAGCGGGGTGGAGGTCATCTCTACGGAGAGTATCAATAACTCATACGGGCCCGTGATGACAAGTGATTCAATGGGCAATATCCATGTGGCTTGGTATGATTACACAAATTTCTCAGGATGTGGTGATGACATAGATATCTTTTACAAGCGGCTGAACGTTACCACAAGTAATTGGACTACAACAGAGGTCGCCTCTGTGGAAAGCGATGAAAGATCAGATGATCCCGCGATTACGGTCGATCTCGCTGGAAATATCCATTTAGCATGGTGGGATCTCACAAATTACAGTGGATCTGGTACCGATGCTGATATTTTTCATAAGTCTTGGAATGCTACTTCCCAGCTCTGGAGTACTACGCAAGTAATTTCAACAGAAAGTACGGGAAATTCTTATACCGCCTCAATTTTGGTCGATTCCTCAAGTAATATTCATATAGCATGGCATGATTTCACGGATTATAATGGATCTCAAGCAGACACAGATATCTTCTATAAATATTTTAACGCCACGACCCAGGGTTGGATTCAAACTGAGGTTATTTCTCCGGAGAGCACGGGTCATTCGAGACAACCCGAATTGGCTCTTGGGGTCAACGGCACCATACACGCGGTGTGGCATGATAGGACGGATTATATGGGCGCGGGACCCTGGGAGGATATATTTTTCAAGACACGGAACGCGTCTGGGGAATGGTCCACCCCAACACTTATCTCCACTGAGAGTACAGACCCGGCAGAGTTTCCCGCGATGGCGCTAGACGCGCAGGGGCATTTTCATATAGTATGGCAAGATGAGACCGATTACAATGGTGCTGACACCGATACAGATATTTTTTATAAGAGGACAGCAGGCATCCCTGATGCGCCCAACTTAGAGACCATACTACCTGCCATGGATCTGGACGGGTATATTGATCTCAATTGGAGCAGTTCTGTAGGGGCAAGCATTTACCATGTGTATCGGTCGACTTCCACCATCCTCTCAGTTAGCGGGTTGGATCCCATCGCATCGGTCCCCACAACCACTTATCAAGATTTTCTAATCATCAATGGGATGTTTTACTATGTAGTTGTGGCGGGGAATGCAACGGGGAACAGCACCATCTCAAATTGTGAGAATGTAACAGTGAACATCCCCCACCCGGAAGGGAATTGGACGGCGATGGAGGTGGTATCCACAGAGAGTACGGGGTACTCGGGGTATCCCGATATAACAATCGATGTGGGGGGAGATGTCCATTTGGTCTGGGAGGATCAGACAGTTTATAACGGCTCAGGAACGGATGTTGATATCTTCCACAAGCTCCAGAATATCACCACGAGTAATTGGACGGTGACTGAGGTTCTATCGACTGAAAGTACGCGTTTCTCAACCTTTCCAAGCATAGCAATTGATTCATCAGGAAATATTCATGTTGGGTGGATGGATGAGACAAATTACAACGGATCAGGGTTGGATCAAGATCTTTTCTATAAGTACTGGAATGCTACTTCACTTAACTGGACCCCCACAGAGGTGGTGACCCCTGAGAGTACTAGCGATATCTTCCGACCCTCTATTCTCGTCGAAGATAACGGGAACGCCCACTTTATCTGGAGCGATTCCACGGACTACAATGGGTCGGGATCTGATTACGACATCTGTTACCGGTGGCGGGACGCAGTTTCGGGAAACTGGAGCGCCCTCGAAGTGCTTTCTCCTGAGAGTGGCTCCAGCTCTTACTGGCCAAATATGGCAATGGATGGAGCTGGCAATATACATTTGGTGTGGTATGATTCGGCTAATATAAGCGGATCTGGTACTGATTTCGATATAATATACAAGTGCTGGAATGCTTCCACGCAATCTTGGACCACACCCGAGATTGTTTCGAATGAGAGCACCACCGAATCCCGGTTTCCGTCACTTGCAATCAGTCTGGTGGGAGATATCCATGTGGTTTGGCGGGATGCGACTAACCTCAGTGGAGCTGGGACGGACCAAGACATCTTTTACAAAATTTGGAATGCTACGTCACACGCTTGGACTGCTGTGCAAGTTATCTCAACTGAGAGTACCCAGGACTCTGATATGCCCAATATTGCTCTCGATACAGACCAGAACGTCTATCTCGTCTGGAGTGACCTCACGGCATACGGGGGCGCGGGATCTGATTCTGATATCTTTTTCCGATACTGGAACGCTTCTGGGGGTGAATGGGGGGATTTAAGGATTGTTTCTGATCAAAGCACTGGTTTATCACTATATCCTGTAATTTGCAGTACGGAGGGGATGGCGATCCATATCGGTTGGAGAGATAATTCAAATTACAGTGGTGCTGGGATAGACCATGATATATTCTATAAACGCCTTACAAAACCACTCAGTACGCCCGCCCTCACCATAACCGCTCCTGGAAATGGGACTGTGATTACCCAAGCCCAAGTGAGGATTGATGGACTCTGCTCCGCCGGAGGGAGTCTCATTTCAAATCTTACACTAAATGATTCCCGATTTCAGATTGATGTCGATCCAACGGGGTCTGCTGCGGGGTTCTTTCAATTCAGCAATAACACTCCCCTGACTGGAAAAGTCTCATTAGAAATCAATGTTACTGCATCTCACGGGAGTTCGACAAAGAGGTCTCTGTGGTTTTATGTGGATTACGCGGGTCCATTCTTACTAATTACGGATCCTGGTATCAACGGGTCTGTCTTTACCAACGCGTCTATTGCGATAAATGGGTCTGTCAGTGGCACAGGAAGCCCCATATCTGCGCTTATGATCAACATGACCACTTTTTCATTATCCCTAAACCCGGTAGGCCAACTCACTGGAGTCTTCAGTTTTGTCAACAATTCGGTGCTACCAGATGGAAAGTATACAGTCACTGTGAATATCACTGATAGTGCGAATGAGAATGCCTCAGCGACGCATTGGTTCTATGTTGACTCAACCCCTCCCTCCATAAATATAAGTACTCCAAGTACAAATGGGTCTACACTTACAGGATCGAGTCTCTGGGTGAATGGAACAATGAATGCCACGGGTTCAATAATAACTGCTACGGCGATTAATGATACCGCGCAATTCGAAATGATAATTAACCCAGTGGGTCTAAGCGAAGGAAATTTTGCCATTAAAAATAAAAGCGCTATCATGGATGGAGCTTACGCAATTAAGATTAATGTAACCGATCTGGGCGGGCGTTCTTCCTACATGACCATCAACTTCCTTGTGAATAACACTCCGAAATTGAATCCTACTCTACAACTGACTACTCCTTCATATGATTATGATGCGATAGGTGGAGGGATTTTGGATTTGGAGGGGAATGTATCAGGAATTACAAGTCCTGTAGCTCATATCTGGACTAATGATTCGACCACTTGGAGTCTCACTGTTGATCCTGGAGGCTCAATGGGCGGATTATATGTATTTACTAACAGCACACCACTCATCGACGGTTTTTACGCAATTAACATCACCGCGAATAATACAGATGGACTTTCGACCTCGTTGATTCGCTCTTTTTATGTGGATAACACACCACCCCCTACACCCGCGAATCTTGTAGGGAATGCCATCGGTAACAGCGTGACCCTATCATGGCTACCGGTAGCAGATTTAACGAATGTAACCTACCACATCTACCGAAACAATACCAACATCGCCAATACGACGCTAGTGAGTTTTGTGGATACTAATCTCCAAGTTGGAACTTATGAATATCTCATCTTTGTCATTGATAATGCAGGGAATGTGTGTGGAACTGCCGCAAGTGAAACTGTCGTTGTTACCGGCGAACCGAGCCCGCCGTTTGAATGGTGGGTAATTCTTCTCATCGTAGCAGGAATATCTCTGGGAGCTGGAATTCTAATCGCAAAAAAAAGATCTAAGCGCCCCACCACCCTTCCCAAACTGAAACCAATAACTGAAGTCATCAAGGAGAAACAGAATATACATCAAGAAAAAGTAGAATAAGTAGCAAAGCGAGAGGGCGAAAATAGCAGTAGGGGCAACGTTTCCAATTTCATCATAAGTGGATCATCCATTCATTCTAGCCATTAGACGGGGATTGATGTTGGTGAGTATCAATATAACAATCAGACACCATGGAGAAGTTCATGCAGCGAGATATATAAAGCTAGAAATATTGGAAGGCTATGAGATAGCCTACCGAGCAGAGGATTGCCACCCGAGACAAATTGACACCCATCTGTCCTGCTTGATGAATTGAGGGGCTTACTCGCCCCCTTTCCGGGGGATGATATTGAGGTCGCAGGAAATTATGAGGTAGCTCTGGATGGGGCGCAATTTCCTGCGGGAACCGTTTGAAAAATTAATTTATCGCAAGTCCTTAATTTTTACAGTGCGAAATTTCAAAAACCCGAGACCCTTGGTTTATCAGCATAAAGCGGAATTGGTCGATCTGTTCAAAGAAACGAATGCTGTGGGATTATCGTACTAAAATGAGTTGGGGAGGTGATTTTCGAGTTCTTGCAGGTTTACTCTCTTCCATTGGTAGTTGGTCCGTAGCCTTGGCGAGCATCGAGGATTTCCATGAGTTTGTGATGAGTAACTAATGTTTTTGAAATCGAAACGTCACCCCCGTCAAACCGCAAAGCCTAGATTTACCGAAAAGCCAGCTTTAGAGTGAATAGAAAAAAACAGTTTGTTCTGGTTAAAGGGGTGCTGAAATATAGGTTTCAATCACAAAGCCTTTAAGTAGGCAATGCCTAGATTTATTAAAAAGCCCATTAGATTTAATTAGATATCCTAAATCCAAAAACCATAGCTTTGGACGGAAAATCTCGATGGTGAAGAAGGTTAAAACAAAAAAAGAAAAGATTAAACAGATTCGCGAAAATTTTAACTATAGATACGTGTCTGCAGTTAACCTACTCCATTTACTGATATATGAACGGGAAAGTCGAGAACTATTATATGCGTATTCTTCACCTGGTCTAAAATTAACCTCCTATCTTACCAATAGTATTTTACAGGCTCTGGCAATGTACTCTGGTATGCCTGTTGAATTTCAGGAAGTATATCTTCAGGATGATATCTGTCTCACTCTAACAGATGGTGTTATGACACGGGTTGCCATTCTCACAAAAAATCTCCCATCCATTGAAATGCAGAAACAGATCGCACGATTCGTGGATTTTTTTGAACAATCCTTTAAGGATAAAATCCCAGAAGCAATTAAAGACGTAAATATCGTTAATATTAGCCGTATTATTAACTATGACTTCGCTTATGAGCTCATTGAAACCTGTTTTGAGAAGAGTCTCATTTTTCACCATCTGGCCCAAAGGCCTGATGACAATGTTAGTCTGACTCCTGAAGAGAATAAAATACATAAATTGGCATATTATATCAATGAAAAGAGCGGGCCCTTCCTTCTAGGGCGTTTACTTTCAAAAGCGCAAATAGAATCAAGCATTACTGACCTTCCACACCTTATTCAGATTGTTTTTAACTTAAGGGAGAAAGGCGCGATTAAACCAATCACTCCTAATGAAGCCGAAAGATTAAAAGATGATTTCAGGCGCGAAAAAGTCAAGATCCACGAGAGATCAAAAAAGGCCTAAATCTTTCATCTACTTTTTTCAAAAAAAATATTTATTTTTCCTGCGAAGTTTTGTAAGGGACGTAATCGCTGAGGCTCGGTTGCTCTCTGCTAAGATTATGGATGTTAGATCCAATTTTTCGAAAAATTTGAGAAATGATTATATTTGGATCCACCTTTGTGAATAACCGAAATCTCTCACCTGGAACCTCTTCGATCAAAAAGGTCAAGTTCGTGATCCCCTCTAGGGCTTTAACATCTTTAGGATTCGGAGAATTAAACTGAACTACAAGTACTTCTTTATCCAAAGGGAGTTCTTTAATCAATTGCCTGAGGGTTCCAAACCCGAGTTGTTTCCCCTCATCACTTAGCACTAAAATATTATGGCAGCGTTTGATTTCTTCAGAAGTACTATAAATAAAAAACGTTATGGAAAATTTTTCATTAATCCCTATTATGCTATCCCAAATACGCTTTTTTTCGGTTGCATTAAGGTATTTCGCGGGTTCAACGAGAAAGATAATTTCGGGAAGTTTAATGGCAGAATATGCGATCATTACCCGTCGTTTCTCTCCCTCAGCTAAATCCTTTAACTTCAGTTTTCGTCTATTAGAGAGTCCAATTATTGTCAGAAAATCGTTAAGAAGGGTTTTGATATCTCTTTTTAATTTACCCTTCGGGGCATTCTTATTTAACACCTCTTCGATTGAGAGTTTTTCTAATAATTCAGCTTCTTGTGGGGGTAGAATAAAAGTTACCTGCTCTATTCCCAATCCCATAGAAGGTGGTTTCCCAAAAATGCTGATATTACCTTCAATTCTATTACCAATTCCCGAAAAAGCGTTAAATATAGCCCGGGGAGCCTCGGGTTTTAAACAATATATTCCAATAATACCACCCCTTATAGCTGAAAATGAGATCCTTTGGGTCAATATGCGATTTTTTGGGGTAGCAAGAGTTAAATTACTTACCGCTACGCGTCTTATAGTGTCATCTACTCTGTAAATCTTAGAAAATCGCTGCTCAATCTCTTTGACTATTTCAATAATATGATTCGGGTTATCAACATCCCAACTCTGTATTGTTCCCAATGTTTCAGGTAAACCCACTACGTTTATTAATCCAGCAGGAATCATAATTTTTGGTTTTTGGGGATAATCCCGAAAGTCTATCTCTAAATCAAAATTCACCCAATTTTCTACTTGATAGAAAATTCGAATATGATATTTCTTCCCCTCAATACTTTTCACGTTATATTTAGTTGTGATTATGTTCAACTCTCCCTCCAGCTCATCAATAAATCGTTCCTCCAAATCTTTAGTAGGGATTGAACTAATTTTTGCTTCTATTAACTCCAATACCTGCAACGCACTAAAATGCGGACTCGCAGTTTCTTCAACGATTTCTGGAAGTTCATGAAACATCGAATGCTTTTCCAATGTCTTTGGCAAACTAAGTGTTATACATTCTTCAGGATAATTTATTGGAAACGAAATTTCGATGTTAAACTTTCTATCCCGCGTTTGGAGGAACCCCATAATTGTTTGAGTCCCTTCCGTATCAACCCTCGAAAATCCAAATCTGTCAATTATCGCTTGCATTTCCTTTTGAATAATTTCAGCACATTCCGCAATAAATAGTTCCTCCAAATCTCTGGCAGGGATTGAACTAATTTTTAATTCAATTAACTCTAATACCTGCAACGCACTAAAATGCGGACTCGCAGTTTCTTTAACGATTTCTGGAAGTTCATGAAACATCGAATGCTTTTCCAATGTCTTTGGCAAACTAAGTATTATACTTTCTTCAGGATAATTTATTGGAAATGAAATTTCGATATTAAACTTTCTATCCCGCGTTTGAACGAATCCCATTATTGTTTGAGTCCCCTTCGTATCAACCCTCTGAAATCCAAATCTGTCAATTATTGCTTGGATTTCTTTTTGAATAAATTCAGCACTTTTCGTTTTGTCATCCATTTTTTCTTTCACCTTCGATTAAGTATCCCCTTAAAAATATAATAACCAATAAAATATTTTTTGAAGTTAATAATAATCTTTTTTAATAATTTCAGAATTACTTTTCAATAAAGCAATCTTAAATCTTTAAAAATTTATAATTTTTAAAAATAAATGTGAGATGGGATGGCAGAGGCTGAAAAGTTAATCAACGTAGATACCTTGAATGTATTATTTGGTGACTTCCACGTTATCCATGATGTCAATTTCTTTTGTAACCGCTCAGAAATACTAGGTATGATGGGGCTCAGTGGTGCTGGCAAAACTACAATAATCCGTGTATTAACATGCCAAATTCTTGAGTATCAGGGTTTGGTTAAATGTTTTGGATTAGAACCTAGGAAATCCCCTGAAGAGATCGTAGCAAAAATCGGATACGTTCCACAATTGGAATTACTTAATTTATACTATGATTTTTCAGCACTAAAAAATGTTCAAGTTTTTGCTTCAATGTATGGTTTATCAAAGGCCGAGGCTACTAAACGTGCGGAACGTTATTTTAAATTGCTTGAACTCCCCGAAGATGTCTGGAATTCTAAATGTAAAAATCTTTCAGGTGGTGAAAAAAAGCGCGTATCCATCGCTATTGGGTTAATTCACGAGCCTGAAATACTGTTTCTTGATGAGCCGACTACAGGTGTTGATGCATCTCGCCGGTTTGATATACTAAATTACTTAAAGAAATTAAACTTCGAAACCAAAACCACAATGGTTATCGTGACGCACGATCTGGAAACTGCCAATATCTGTGATCGTGTGGTCCTCCTTCGTCAAGGACGGGTAGTAGATTTCGACTCTCCTACTAATTTGATCTCAACACTACCCAGTCAAGGAAATATCGCACGGGTTCGTATTCCTAATCTCAATGCTAAGATCCTCAAGCAGATCGCGGTGGTGGATGATATTGTCCATCTTCTTCGTATTGGAAAAGAAGAAATTGAACTATATGTCAATGATATAGATACTAATCTAGAACAAATCATCAACCATATATTTTCAACGGGTATTACCGTTACCGGACTCACCCGCGACGTGGCAAGTTTTCGTCGCTATTTTCAAATTCATATGCAAATGATTTCTGAGAAAGCAACGAATAAAATAATTCAAACGTTTGATTAATATGATTATAGAGAAGATAAAAAGTAATTTCACTAAATTAAAGATAAAATTTAAGAATTTTATAGAGAAGATAAAAGGTAATCGCTATATAAAGACGATACAAACTAAGAGTAAGAAGATAAAAATTAAAAGTTATATAGAGACGATAAAAAGCAACCGTTATGTAAAGATAGTAACAACTAACCGCTTTACAAAGAAGCTAAAAACTGACCTAGTCCTCCTTCTTCTCTTAATACTCTTAATTCTTCCCGGTTCAAGTCTTCTTGTTTTATTAGCTTATAAACCAGCTATAAATTTCACCCCAGAGCTGATTAGCTCTATGAACCAAAAATCCAGTGATTTCGCCTCAACCTTTGAAAATAGAGATGATCTTTTTGTAAACCCAACTATATCCTCTCTCTACCACACAATTGCCACACATAATTTATTGGATGGCGAAGGTCCTTTCCTATTCTCAGACCTCAGTCATGGAAATTTTTCATATTATCTACTCACACATCAAAATTCTGACGGAGGATATTCTGACATTGCAGGGAATGGTGATATGCTCTCAACATTCAACGTACTCTTCGGTTTGAATTGGTCTTCCCCTTCTGAAATCGGGAATAATCCCAATAAGATGAATCAGACTATAATATTTGTCAATAATTCTCTGACAATAGATGGCGGCTATTCTGACAATCCCCCGGCTGATGCTCCGATGGGTAGTTATGAAGAGAATGAAACGGGAAAAGCAACGGTTGCAAGTACTCACCAAGCATTACAAATTCTGGATTACTTTGGGTTGGAAACACCGGATATCTCAAAAACTGTAGAATTTATTAATAATAGTGACGAAATTAATGGAGGGGTAATTGATGGTTGCAGACGTCCCTATCCCTATATCATAAATAGTTGTGGTTTTGGTACCTCAAAGGATGACTTAGTTGCGGATATTAAATCCACTTATCATGCAGTGGCATCGCTTGTCTTCTTCGGATATTCCACAAGTGATATTGATAAGCCTCTTTTTAATGTGACGAAATTTCTTGTAGGATGCTGGAATTCGGCAGATGGTGGATTCGGATCAGATCCTGCTACCTCTTCGGATATATCCTCTACTTACTACGGAGTTGCCGCCCTCACCATTTTGGGTTATAGTATCTCTTCATCTCTCAGAACCCAAATTATCAATTTCATTACTAATTCCCAGATTTGGGATGGGGGAATTGCAGAGAATCCTAACGGTAATCACAGTGAGTTCGAATATATACATCACGCCCTTGAGACGTTGAAATTATTGGGAGAACCGTTTTCCGCCCTTAATCTTGCATCACTTCATGACTGGTTCCTGGATCATTGCGCGGAAAATGAGCTATATGGGGATATAACCGTGGACGCGCAATATTTGGGAATAAACTCCGCCGCCCTTGTTAATAATATAGCTTCTCTGAATATAAGTTCTCTTACCTTGTATCTTAATGGTTGTCAAAACACTGATGGTGGTTTTGGGTCACGGCCAAAAGCGAATTCTTCAGTGAGTGATACCTATTACGCTGTTGAATCTTTGTATTTACTCGATGAATTGTCACAAATCAATAACATCTCAGCT
>JAEOSY010000592.1 GCA_016840125.1 Candidatus Helarchaeota archaeon
ACGCAGATGAATTAGGTATCGTTCTAACTCTCCATGCTGTTCCCTTCATCAGTCCTGAAAAAAAAACCAACTGATGATGAAGTATCAAAATTAGCAGAATATTATAATCGGTTTGGCTTCAAAAGAAACCTAGATTATGATGGAATCTCATTTAATTCAAAGATGGTGCGTTTACCACAAAATAGGGACATTGACATAAACTAGTTAATTTGTGAAAGTATTAAATGCTTTGTTTGTTTTACATCTCATGATTAAAATAGATTATTGTGATAAAGAGTGAATTTTGTAACGTAGAAAATCAGTATTTCTCTATTAGCGATCCAGATAGTGGAATCATGATAACCAAACTTGAAATTTATTCTAAAGCTCTTAAAAAAGAAGTTTATACTTTTAATCTTGTATATAGAGCTCTTGCTGCTCTTGCGGAACAGGATATTTCAGTGATATTCAATATAGGAAATGTGTCAAAATGAGCATTTTTCCGAAGTTGGGTACAAGAATTACTGCAGATCCTCTTCTTTTGCCATTATCTCCATACCACTTAAGTTTCCGACTCCATTAAATTCGATGTTGTTCTTTGAATCAATAAATCTAAGATCAATAGTTGATGTTAAACTTTCAAGGACTTTTCCTACCATTTTTCCTTTAATAGGACCTTTTAGATGGGATGGTTTTGTTTGAATTGCATCGATTTCAACTACTAGGTCCTTTTTAACTAATTTAAAGGAGACATGATTTCCGTTAATAGTCAAATTCTTTAGTTTTGTCCTATTATAAGTTGAGAATAAATATAATTTACCTCTGTATAAGAATCCTGCTAAGAATCCTGTGAATGATCTTCCTAGATAAGGAATTCTTGCAATAGATGCCATAAACGACACATTTTGCTCAGGAAAATGATTTGATTGCATCCAGACGTATCCACTAGGAAAAGAACTTCCCCAATCCTTTTCTATATATCCTCTTCCATAATCAAAAGAATAATTCTCTCCATTAATATTTAAAATTCCATAAATCTCGTGATCAAAGCTTAAAACAGCGTGAGAACATTCCATACGTGGTAAAAAAGCGAAAGGACCCATTGCTCCTGGGGAGAGGAATTTTATTGGCCATGGTACTAGATTTTTGAAATTAAGCTCCCCTTTAACTACATGATCTTGTGTGTTCAAATTTAATCTGATAAGATCATTAGAAAAATAGTTATTTGAGATAAATACTTCAAATTTATTTTTAGTATATCGAAAGTCGTTCATACTAAACGTGTTGTATTGATAATCTTCCGTAATGCCATTAAAAATTTGAATGAAGGCATGCTTAGGATTAGCGGATGAAAAACCTGGTATGATTGCTATAGCAGCTTTTTTACTCTGATCAACTAGCTTATAATACCAGCCTTCAAATCTCGAATTATCTGTTCCATGGCAAAGTTCAGGCTTCCAAATCCTTCTCAATTAAATGTCACCAATTCTAAAGTATTTTCTAACCTTTGTTGAACGAAAGCATCTTAGGATCCACTAGTTGTTATTCTTAATTTATTCTTTAAAGAAATTAGAATTTTTTTCTGTGTTTTTACTCGAATTAACCTAGAAATTGATTATTCAGACTATATCGGAAAAGTAACACCGGTTAACTTTTCAGAGACCTTCCATAGATTTATTGCATCTTCCTTGTTGTGAGAGGCTTTATTTGACTCAACTCTAATGGGGTGTCCCCGTCGTTCTCCTCTTCCCCTTGGCCCATAGTAATCGGATCCTTTCACATCTGGATCTGTTGCTGCACGTATTGAAGGTAAAGCTCCCATATATGCACTCTGGGTTGTAAGAAAAAAGATTGGTTTAAACACCTTCAAATACCATTGACGAATTAAGTTCGTGTTTGAAATTCCAGGATGAGTAGCTACTGCAATAGCATCGATATTGGCTTTTTTAAACCGTCTATCCAATTCATATGTGAAAAGAAGGTTGGATAATTTTGAGCGGCCATATGCACCAAATTTCGTGTAACCTTTTCCATCTTTATATATATAATTATCAAAATCCATCTTCCCCATTCTGTGACCGGTACTGGATACATTAACAACCCGTGCTTTTGGAGTTTTTGATATTAAATTATAAAGAAGCCCTGTTAGAGCGAAGTGTCCCAAGTGATTGATACCAACTTGGCTTTCAAACCCTTCATTTGTGGTTCTATAGGGAACAAGCATTATTCCAGCATTGTTTAAAAGTACGTCTAAACTAGAGTAATTTTTCTTAAATTCTTCTGCAAAATCGTGCACTGATTTCAGATTACTCAAATCGAGTTGCATTATCACTGTTTTTGCGTTTGAAATTCTTTTCTTGATCCGATCAGAAGCTTTTTTTGCTTTATTTATGTTTCGGCAGGCTAAAATCGTCTCCGCACCTTTTCGTGCGAACTCTTTAGTGGCCTCAAACCCAATACCACTATTTGCACCTGTTACAATGATTACTTTTCCTGTGAGATCTGGAATTTTCTCTATGATCCATTTTGCACTCATGGTGTCCCTTTATGTCTTATTCTTCAAACAATTTTCTCTACGTTATCCTGAAATTTTCTAACTTTTTCTTATTTCATAACTAATGCTAAACAAAAATAAGAATGATTATTAAAATGATCTAAATCCACTTAAGCGATGATAAACATCGATCTAGGTAGATCGTTAGGATTACCCCTTATACTTGAGGTAATTATGATTTTTCTTTTTAAATCACAATCCAGCGTCGATGAATCTGATTATGCTTATCAGTAACAACAATCCTGGCCCTATGAGTAATCCTGACCATGTGAAAACCGCAAATCCTGCTAGTAAGATGAGCTTAAGAGGACTATTTTTATTATCCTTCCATCCTTTTTTCAATATCTTGAGAGTAGTGCTACCAATTAATAAAGGGAAGAGCGCGAAAAGTATCGTAATAATCACCTGCACGTTAATAGGGACCTGTAGTAAAGCCCATGCCATCTGAAATATAAGGGCAAAGCCACTTCCTATAAACAAAAGCCCTGCTATGATACCCATCCAAGTTAACGCATCGCTGTCAATTTCCAGCTCCTGAACTTTTCGGGAATAGAAGATAATGCCTAGAAAGAGTGTAAATATCCAAGGAGATAGGATAAAGAAAATATTTTGTCCCTCCCACTGATGAATGAATATTATATTAATTGGAACAAGAATCCATTCCTCTAATGTGAACACCTCTTGGAAACCTATTGCTAGAGCGTATCGCTCTGTTTTCATCATATCATAGATAGCTAGATAATAGGTTTCAGTTTCGGGTATCGTTATGTCAATATCCAGAATTTTTAAAAAAGCAGACGGTGTGAACCCCTCGTACTCTGGATGTGATGTTTGATTATCATAAATGATGTAACCACTTCCAATAGGTATCTCTAGATAATCGGGAGCGGTTGTGGAATTTATTAGCCCAGGACCAATTAAAACTAAGATTGGACGAAATGCTGAATCCTCTAATTCTGCAGGTATGTTTAATATCAGTCTCAATCGATCTTCAGCTTCCATCTGAAATCTATAATAGTGTGGTTCTCCAACTTCATGGATTTCATGATATAAAACCCACGATTTAAGGGGATTCTTAATTTCAAGGGCAGTATCAATTGTATCGCCGGGTTCCCCTCCAATCGGAACGTGTGCTGTGATATTTTGCGCAAAAATGACCAAAGATAATAGTAAGACGAAAATCAAAGAAAAACGATATTTCATAGGAAGGAAATCACATCTTTAAATCTAAAGTTTGAGTAGTTGAATTCCCAGAATTCATCTAATAAGCTTTAAGAATTCTCTTTAGATTCTGGTAGGTAATCGATCAGATTAGCATGTAGTTCATTCTTTCTCATAAATGGAGGAGTGTAAGGAGGATCGTATTGAGCTAGATTTACTCGACCATATTTTAGATTATGTTTTTCTAACAACTTTCTAAAGATTTCCAGGTTTGAATTTACCTTATTTTCAGTTACCCATCCCTTAAAAGTATAAACCGCTCGTATTTCCTTATCAATTCGCATGATTTGAACCTTTGGATCAAGAGGTTCCGGTAAAGAGTTCATAGTATATTTAGAAGGCATCACAAATGAAATACGATAGGAACCTTCTCTCTTTTCTTGAATCACTGGAGCAGTCATCTTAATCTTTTCAGATGACATTTTTGATGATTCTTGAATGACAGGGGCCGTCATTTTTATTTTTTGGGAGCTCCTATTTCCTCCAAAAATATAATTTGCTAGTATCCGGAATCCTGAGCTAGATGATCCTGAAAAAGTATTATTAACATCAGTATATGCAATAATATATGGTGCAAACTCTCGAATTTCGAAATCGGCATACTTCTTAATTACTTCATAATAAGGTTCTTCAATTCCCCGAGTAGTAAGATAAGAGATTGAACTCCAGAGAATAAGAATAAAACTGATAATCAACATAAACGAAATTAATAATTCAAGCATTAGTACCAGTCTCTATCAAGTCACAGGAATTTCTTCAGCTATATTTAGCTTAAGGTCTGAATAACAACAAAGTTGCTTTAAAAGAAAAAACCATTTGAATATCCCCTCAGTGAACTATAAAATCATCATTTTGAGCTATTTATTACTGAAAAATTATGGTTATGGTTTTTTGACGGTAAAAAAGTCTGAAATACTCATAATTGGCGCAGGCCTTACGGGTTTAGTCTTAGCATATGAATGTATGAAAGCTGGGGTCCAAAATATAACTCTTATCGAAAAAGGAAGAAGTGTTGGAGGTAGGCTTGCTACTAGAAGAATCAATGAGACTATTGCGGATCATGGTGCGCAATTTTTCACAGTTAAGTCTGAAGAATTTAATGGATTTCTCAAGAATCTAGTTCCAAAATCATTGTTGCTAGATTGGCCCAAAGATTCAAGCAAGAATGAAGAAAAAGAATATCAAAAGAGATTTGCAATACAAGGAGGAATGAATCAGCTAGCAAAGCACGTTGTTAATGGTTTAACAGATGTAAACGTAGATATTAATACAAGAGTTATAAGCATATCAGATCTATTAAGCAATAATGAATCTGAATACAAATGGCTCGTTCGGTCTGAAAAATCCCATATTTACCAGGCAAAACACGTCATTTTAACTCCTCCAGTTCCACAGAGCATTGAACTACTCAGAAATGGAGGAATTGTCGTTCCAGTATTTGAGAAAACGCTTCTCAGCAATATTACTTATACCCAATGTCTATGTGGATTGTTCTATGTATTAGGAGAAATTTCAATCACATTTGATGTTATTGAAAATCCTACTGACAATATTTTACTGATTGCAGATAATATCAGGAAGAACGAAGGAAATCAGCATCTTCTCACAGTCCATACTACGCCCACATTTAGTGAAGACAATTGGGACAACCCTAAGGTACTATCAGTGATATTAAACGAAGTAAAGAATTATTTAGGCCCCTTCGATGTAAAAATCCAACAATTAAAGAAGTGGAAATATGCTAAACCCCTTTTCATTTTTGAAAAGAACTATCATGAGATTTCCTGGGGGAAACGCTCACTTTTTTTGTGTGGAGACGGATTCGGTGGTGCAAGAGTTGAAGGAGCCTATATTTCGGGTAAAACCACGGCTCAAGCAATTATAAAGGCCTTGAATGAGAATTAAGTAGGAAAAATGCCCTTCAACTTTTCATATTACTTATTCTGACTTACTTCCAAAACAACAGTTGTCAATAATTCCTCGTATCTTTGTTTTTCTTCTATCATTGGAAGATGACCAGAATTTTCAAAAATTATCAGAAGTTTTCCCTTTTCAGCATTTATGTTATCATAGAATTTCTCAACAAGTACGGTAGGCGTTGTTTTATCATATTTGCCTTCAAAAAAGTATATGGGAACTTTAATTGATTGGATTTCTTTTGTGAGCTTGATATTTTTATATTCCTCCCATATTGCATTCATAGTAAAATCGAATCCTTTGTTTAGTAACGTTCGAAACCCCTCTGATAATGAATATTCGGGGGAGGTGATGAAGTAGCTCATTAAGATTCCCATTTTACGATATTGATTAATGGTAGAAC
>JAEOSY010000593.1 GCA_016840125.1 Candidatus Helarchaeota archaeon
ATCTTCCAGCATTATTGGGAACTGTTTGCGTGCCACCCGGCCAGTTGTTGCTCTCGCAGTGCCTTGGCCTGTGTGTTGTCACACTGAGGACTCAAACCGTTTTCGCTTGCTACCCGCACGGCCATCTTGCTCCGTTTGGCTCTTACCCCCATGATAGGGGCTTTCGTTTTGGGTAGCTTTTTGCTACTTAGCCCCCGACTCTGTCTGTGTCGGAGTTGACGTGTTGACCGATGCCCTGAACTCAGCCTCTCCTTACCGGCCAAATTCTCTCGGCAGGTAATTTCGGCATTGTCTTTCCCTATTTGTTGGGGGTGACTTTGTATGGAACATTCCGTGACTTTAGGAGGCACAATGAAAAAAAATGCGGCACACTAAGATTTTTTTTGCTGGAAAATCTTAATCGGTATAAATTGGGGCTGTGGGTGCACAGCTAAAGGGATGTATTAGTTAATAAAAAAGAGTTGGATGGGGAATTTATTGTGCTTAGTATCATGATAGGAATAAAGGAGGTATCTGTGGATGGTTTACTTGAGGTGATTATTGATTATGTGTGATCGGCAATTTATTTGGGTGGGTTAAGTTTCCATTCTACTGGTTTTGAACCAAATTGTCTGTAACTGCATTTCGATCCAGTCTGTATTGTTTCATGATTCAAGTAGTCTTTCATAAATGGAATTTCACGTTCAATTGTTTCAAGAGCTGTTTTTATTCTTTTAAAAACATTGGTTCGGCAGTTTTCATCTCTTTGTAATCGAAATTTTCGTGCTTCCTTTGCCTTCATGTTGGTACGGAGATATTTTTTTATTTCATTAATTTTTTCTTGAATTTTGGTTTTTACAAAGGAATCAGTCTCATCTTTTTCCAATTTTTTAAGATTTTCAATTTCAGCTCTGCATTCTGCAATTGCGGTTTCATCTATTTTTTCATGTCCCGAAAAGCCTATTTCAAATCCTGAGCATCCTTCGCTCTTTTCCTCGAAACTTTTTCGATTTTCCGAAAAAAAAGTTTTATCAAATTTTTCATCTGAAATGGGCATCATCCCTAAGTCATATAGCGAAAATACATCAATTTCCCTTCCTTCATATCCTAAGAGAAATCTAATAAAATCAAATCCTTTTAGGTGATTGAGATCTCTTTCCCTCCCCAATTTCCCAATTTTCCATATCTGGCCGTTTTTATAGAAACTAATAACGGGAACATCATCATGCTTTTTTGTATCCTCATTTATATACGGGGTATTTGACTTATCATCGTCTTTTCTTGATGATTTTAATTCATATTCCCTTTCTATCCGCTCAATGTCGACCAATCTAAAGTAAAAATCTAAGTTATTGTATTTGGGATAGGACATAAGATTTAATTCTAAGGCTGAATAATTTTCGAACTCAATTCCCAAAGGATCAACTACAGATAAAGAACATTCTTCCTGCAGATTCCATAATTCTATTTCACTTATTCCCCATCTTTCGATTATATCTTTCTCATTTAAAACATCTACTGGTTTTGAAACTTTACCTCCGAATTTGTTCTCTAATCGCCGAACGTCTGATCTTAAAAAAACCATTCCACTTGGATCACTATCCTTTTGAAGGAATACGTCTAATATATCGTGTTCCTGATCATCACCAAATTTCTTCCATCCCGGCTCAGGAAATTGATTGTAAACGGGAGTTAAATCTTGGTTTAAAACAACAAGAAATATATCGTTGAAAGACATATTCCATCGCTTCATTAAACTGTCCATTGTAACAATTTCAATCGGCAAATCCATAGGCTTTCCCTGATTTAATTCTTCAATAATTTCAAGTGGTAATCGATAAAAAACCTATTAAACAGACAGACTGTCAAACAAATATTTTCATTAGCAATGTTATTATATTATGTCGGTCTACACGAAAAAAAATCAAGTTGGTACCTGTAACCCTTTTATACTATTTCCCCGTAACCTTCATTTAATGTCATCATTATACCACAAGCGCTATCCGATCTCATTCATTAAGATGCTGTGAACCTCCTTATCCTGAATACCCAGATACCTCATTGTGATCGCAGGACTGGAGTGATTGTACCTTTTGCATATAATCTCAAATCCAACACCGTGAACAGTCCTTTGAATATAACCCCATGTTTTGCGAAGGGTATGAGCACCAAAGTTTCCACGTAGATTGATCGCCCCTGCCCATTTCTTTACCAGCTTGCTAACTGCCTGACTTTGAAGATGGCTATTGCCCTTCCTGCTTGCAAACAGGAAGTCGTTATCTTCGGGCTGAACTATATCCAGATAATTTCTCAGGGCTTTGTAAACGGTTTTATTGATTACGAGTATGTTGTCTTTTCCAGTCTTACTCTCTATGATGCTTAGGATATCACAGATTTTCATGTGCTGAACATCCTTTACCTTTAATTTAATCAAATCACCGGCACGCAAACCGTTATTGATCCCCATAATGAAGAGCAGGTGATCTCTTGGGTTATTCTGAGTCAGTTTCGAGATGGCCTTTATGTCTTTGATCTTGCGGATAGGATCAACTTTGATACGGTCACCTTTCTTCGGATGGTTGGCATTGCCTCCTGTATGCATTTATTACTCCTTTCTAACAAATGTTTAGTTAATTATAATAATTATATAATACTAAACATTTAAATGCAAGGAATAATTGCAAATCTCTTGATTAATTCAGTAAGTACTTGAAATCAATGGACTTAAAATAAAATCATGAATGTTGAGTTTTAAGCTAAAGTAAACATTCGTTACGACATAAATGAGCCTTTTGAAATTGGAGCAAGGGTTGAAATGAATCTTTTTAAGACTTGTGGGTATCGGCGGGAAAATAGAATAGCAAATGGATGTTAAAAAAACTTACCCCCGGGGGGGGCTTGCAAAGGGGGGTACCCCGTGCCTTCGGCACATGTAGGCCACCTACATATAGGGGGTCACACACA
>JAEOSY010000594.1 GCA_016840125.1 Candidatus Helarchaeota archaeon
AATTCGGAGCGCGCAACTTGTGGGCATCATCGACAAGCACGGTGGGCGCCTGTTACGCAAGATTCGACGCCATTACAATAAAATAAAACACAACCCCTATTATAGGGTCGATGAGGAACTAGTTCCCCGCCTGATCAGGGATTTCTCCAGTTTATTTATCAAATAGTAATGGTAAATAGGGGAATTTTTTTAGTAGGAATTCTCCAAAAGATGATGACACTCAGTTTGGTTCGAAAAGAGTATCAATACCAAGTCACATCTGATGGTGAGGAAACGGTTGCAGAGGTGTTGGAGGGTCTCCCCGAACTTGGCAAGCTAACCTCCGCGGTGCGGATCAGGCGGGATTACGCCTCAATCCGATTCCCAAAGGAGAATTTAATTCCAATTATGAATCTTTTATTGAAAGCGGGATTCAGTGTGGGCGAAGTGCAGCGGTACGATGAGTAAGGTAATAGAATACGAAGTATGAGGTGTATACAAATTATGGAGTTTATAAGGGCTAATGTGTTAGGGGATTGAAGGTGCCAAGGCATGAGTGGTGAATGGGACGAGTTTGGACGGAAGACCAAGAAAAAGTTCTATGAGGACATCTATGATTTCTGTCAGCTAACCATCAATGAGATTGAAGATTTAACGCCAGAGGTGCGCAATAGCCTGCTCGCGGGGTGCATGGCGGAGCTGGATCAGATACCTGAGGAGGAATACATTCAACTCTATCAGGGATGTGCCACCACTAATTCAGACCCATCCGAGATTCAGAAGTGTGCAGCAAAAGTTGCAACTCGATCTTTAGATACCTTTCTCACCCAAAATTTACCCCCACTCAAGACCTATGCTGATATTCAAATTGAGTGTGAGGGGAAGGCGTCTAGGGTGCGGGACAAAAGCGAAGCGCATAAGTTTCAAGCGTGGTGTAGCCAAGGGGGTCAGTATCCGAAGATAGAAAAGTTGGCGGCTTATATACGAAATCCTCCGTACAGTAGTATGATGGATGGTTATGAGAAAAAGACGCGTTTTCAGAGACCTTCGATAAGTCGAAGGGAAGAGGATTCGCAAAGGTCTTTAATTCGTTTAAAAAAGGTTACCCAGACATATTCCACTTCATTATTACCCCCTCAAGCGGTTAAGGATGTATTTGCGGAATATATCGTCTATTTTATCAACGATCTTTGTAGTACTGAATCCAATCTGTATGGTTTAAAAAGATGCGTTCCAAAATTTGTTGGTAAATGGACTAAACGACTTAGAAAAAATCCAAATGCGGCTAAGATGTTTCTAATAGATATGAAAGTGTTGGAGTGCTCGCCTGAGGATATAAAAAGAGGAAAAAAATCTTGGATTAATAATTTAAAAACGCAAGATCAAATCATTTGGCTTATTGCATGGAAAATTTATGTGAAATTTATTGGAATTTATGAGAGAGTTTTTGCATTAGGGGTGCAGTCTTGGTGTAAAAAAATCTGGACTCACCTTTCTTGTGAAAGATTCTCAGAGAAAGTCTTTAGTTTGCTATATCTTTCAAGTCTTGAAAATAATTTAGATAGAAGGAGTTATTTAGATCTAGCTAAATATGCTAAAGCAGAACTTCCAGGGTATTCAAGAGCACAATGGGAACTGAGCTCATACGCGGCGTATGATCAGGCTGCGAGGTCTGCGCTTGATAGAGTGAAGAAGTTGGAACAATTTAAAATTACTTTGGGGTCTGAGGGGAATCAGGATGCTTTATTCTCGTTTATTATGCTCGGGCATTTACCTTACCGCTTCAGGCGGAGTTTAGTATCAGGTACGAAGGAATTTCGGGGAGTCCCTCCAGAATGGGTACGTGATCTCGTAATTGGTTGGCGCCGGCTGTTAGAAAAGAATTCGCAATTCCCCCAACAATTTCGTTTAGGGGGGAGAGGAGAGGGAGTCTCAGCACAGTCGGAGAGGTTGAGAGAGCGTATTGAAAGTCTTATAAGTGATTATGAGGAAGATATTAAAAAGAAGTTGAGTGAGAGCTCAGAAATAGAGTGTTATAACCATGAAGATACCCTTTACATCCGAATTAATGAGAAATTAAATTACTCTTTTTCTAAACTCTTTCATAGGATTTTGAAAATTTTGAAAAGGCGTCATTTATTGCACTTATTATTTCACCCCAAACACCTACCAAAAGGGTGTCTTTGGACAAGTTATTATCGAATAGCTGAAGTAATAAGAGATATAATAAGTCAAAAATTAGAATATACGGAAGTGATAAAAGAGTTTTATCCACTTCGCTTTGAAATTACGGATAAGCTGTTTAGTCAATCTTTAAAATTCGTGGCGGATAGGATAAGAATACAGATTACTGAATATGAACATCAACCTTTAGATGTTCAAAAAAAACAGAAATCCTACATAAAAATAAAATATGTTCATTTAGCATTATGTCAGTTATTGGAGAAATATAAAGCTGATTTTTCTAAGATCTTCTCGAATATATCATCTAATGCACTTCTTAGC
>JAEOSY010000595.1 GCA_016840125.1 Candidatus Helarchaeota archaeon
CTATTTACAATAAAACCCGGGCTTGTGGGTCCGTGCCAGATTATGAACCGAAATGAAGATGAGCAATATCCTGAAGGTGTGGATCCAAAAGAATATTATATAAATTGCATTCTCCCCGACAAAATCAAGATTGATCTGCTATATGTTAGAAATCCATCCATTCTAAATGACTTAAAATATATATTGCTTTCGGTAAAAAAGACAATAACTGGCGCTATAAGAAAAAAACATTTCTTTGACAACAAAGTCCAGATCTATCTTTTCCTTTTCGATGTGTTCTTTGTAATCGGATGCTATCTCTTTGCAATTAGACTTCGCTTCGAAAATGGAATTTCTGCCGAGGAATTTTCTACTCTTATTAATGCGTTTCCCTTTCTTTTGTTCTATCAAATGGTCTGTTTTATTGGTTTCGGCCTTTATAGAGTGATTATCCGTTATCTTAGTCTTTCAAGTTACGTCGATGTGATAAAGGCTGTAACATTAAGCATCCTCTTAACTGCCTTTACGGTCTATGCAATCGGATTTTATTTTCCAAGGTCAATCTGGATTATTCATTGGTTTTGTCTAAATTCCTTTATGATTTTCATACGTGTTCCTGGCAAATTGCTTAGAGACAGAATTCACGGAAAAGAGGAGAATGGGAAGAAAAGGGTCTTCATCTTTGGCGCTGGAGATAGAGGCAAACTCGCAGCTTTGAATTTTTCACATCGACTAAAGATAATGGGTTTCTTGGATGATGATCCATCCAAAAAAAATAAATGGTTTCTGGAATACCGTATATTGGGAGGCCGCTACGATATTGAACCCCTTTCCAAAATCTATCCCGTCGATGAAGTGATAATTGCTATATCTAATATTGAGGAGAAAAATCTGAATCACCTTGTCTCGTTTTGCAGCAAGGCCTCTGTCGGTTATTCGATCTTCAAAACAGACGTTATCAAAAATTCTAATCGAATTCGAGGGGAGATTGTAAGAAACAAGAAGATCATTCAGTGGGTTTGCGGTCAGGAGCTCCAAGTGGATCTGGCAAAGGTGAAGAGCAGCATCTCAAATAATGGCTTTATGATTATCGGCCCCTCAACCGCACTTGGACTGGAACTTTTGAAATGCCTCGTTCCATTGTACCCCCGTGAGATCATTCTGTTAGATCGTTATGAATCCTATCTTAACGAAACATTTCAGAGGGCTCTTACATTTATGCCAAAAAATTGGGTCAGGCCAGCACTCTCTATCGATCCGCTTCCCATTGCGACAGAAGAGATCCTCTCTTCCAAGACTCACCCAAACATTATTATCCATATGGGTACACGGAAACATCCCTCTTCACTGGCAATAGACCCACTTCACATTGTAAAAGAAAATATCTTGAATACCTGGGATCTCTTCCAGGTTTCCAAGGAAGCTGGATGTAAGCTTTTTGCGGTAACCTCATCTATTGGTGCAGGGAAGCCTGTAAATTTTCTTCAAGCCACGTTAAGATTGGCCGAGCACTATCTCCAAAGTTCGATGACAGATTCTTCGACCAGGTTTGCGGTGGTGCGTTTATTTGACCTTGTGGAAAATAAGGGATCTATCCTTCAGACAATCCAAAATCATCTTAAAAATGGTAAGAAAATAGTCCTTAACCACCCCAGGGAACAACGGCATTTCATCACTGCATCATCAGCAGCTCAAATGATCCTCTTCGCATTGGCCATAAGACTAGAGGGTAGATTCGATAACGGTGGTGTCTTTATACCAGTTTTTAACGAACCTGTAAAAATACAGGATTTAGTCAAATTCATCCTTAAAGAGTGCGGCCTCGAACCAGGTATTGATGTTGAAATCGCCTACGCATATTCTGACACTTTAGGAGAACTGGAACAGGAATTGCGTCTGGATTATAAATTAGTGCAGGAAACTGCCCATAAAAACATAAAGAATATTCTTCCATCATTTATTTTTTCAGAAACCCAGGTTAGAAATGATATCGGAGAGTTTAGAGATCTGGTAGAAAGAAAAGATCGGGGTGGTGTAATCAAGAAAGTTGAGCGTATCGTGCATACCATATTAGATAATGAATACAGCAATAGTAAGCAAAATCTCTCAGTGATTAATCCTTAAATGATAAATTATACCGCATTGTGACATTGAGAGTTATAACGATGATAAAACGTTATAAACATAAAAGTGTTCTTTCAGTTTGATGGCAACTTGAAGATTAATATTACACTTTTACAAAATCCTTTTTAATAAAATCATATGATAAGCATCTCTGACAGCCACCCACATCGTCTAAGAATGGTAAGCAGGTTTATTTTAAAGCAGAAGAGGAAATATTTTAGAGGCTTGTCGACTTGTGGTAAGACGAGTCTGTCGCTTACTAAAACCATTAGGCGTATTTCTTCGTTTAAATAAAAATATTGCCAAGGCTTCGAAATGAATAGAATAAAAACAATTTCATATCTGATTGATACGTTAGAAGCCGTTGGGGGAGCAGAGAAACATCTTTTTAATTTGCTTCAATCTCTTGATAGGAATAGGTTTAAACCAATTGTTATCACCTTGGCAAGAGGAGGATATTTAGTAGATAAAATTAGATCTTTAAATATACGAATTGAAGAGGTGCCAATTAAAAGAATTTATACGCCGGCTGCCATAAATCAATCAAAATACATAGCAAGAGTGCTAAAAGAGGAAAATGCTAAGATTATCCAGACCTTTCATTTTGCTTCTGATATATTGGGACCAGTTCTATCAAAAATGGCCAATGTTCCTATAGTGGTTTCAAGTCGCCGTGATATGGGATTTAAAAATAAAAGGCGACACATATGGGCATACAGATTAATGAATCCTTTTGTTACCAGAATAATAGTCAATTCTCAAGCTGTTCGCTTTAGTGTCAATATCCAGGAAAATGTTCCACCAAAAAAAATGGTAAAGATCTATAACGGTGTTAATTTGAGATCCTTTGATCCGACCACTGTTAGCAACGATAAGCTTAAAGAGCAGTTAGGCCTACCTTGTCATGCACCTGTTGTTGGAATGATTGCGAATTTACATCCAATTAAAGGGTATACAGACCTTTTAAGTGCAGCACGC
>JAEOSY010000596.1 GCA_016840125.1 Candidatus Helarchaeota archaeon
ATATAATGCCGAATGATACTAATCGAAAGATTAACCTAAAGATTCGCTATAATGAGACGGTGGACATCTATGATAGACGTTATCATGAGATCCAGGGTGTTAAATATCAAATTATTTTAGAACATATTGAAATCAGAAATGACCATACTATTTTGGATGTAGGGAGTGGAACAGGACTATTTTTTCCTTCTTTACAGGAGTTAGATTGTAGTGTATATGGAATAGACTTTTCATTGGAATCATTGAAGAGATCTCAAGTTAAAATTAACAGAAAAACACAGTTCCAATTAATTTACGGGGATGTGGAGTTTCTTCCCTATAAAAAAAGGATTTTTGATATTGTGTTTGTGATAACCTTGTTACAGAACTTACCGGATCCTAGCAGATGTTTGCTTCAAGTAAAGGCGCTATGTAAAAAAAATGGATATATTGTATTATCTTTTTTAAGAAGGAAATTTCCGCACAAACGAATTCAGCTGCTTATGCGA
Organism: Candidatus Helarchaeota archaeon; assembly: GCA_016840125.1. Next base: position 489 of record JAEOSY010000596.1, read on the forward strand.
GAAACGCAGCTTAATCCAATACAAATTATCAATGAGAAAAGTTGTGAAGACGTTATTGTAATTATAAAAAATGATTAATGGTGATCTCTAGCGCTTATCCTTTCTTTGTCTTTGCTAATAGTTCCCGGTGCTTTCTATTATAGAGTTTTTCTGATTTATAATCGCCTAATTTGTTAGATAATCTGCTTGCTTTTTTATACAATTGTGCTGCTGCACTATTCTGACCTTCAGCAGCTCGGGTTCGGGCTTCTTTAAGAACAAAGGCGCGTTCGTCGCTGAGTTTTTCAGTCTCCATTTCATAGGTAGATGATTTGGGGGTCGTAAAATAGCTGTAATAAAGAAATAAAGCAATACCAATCACAGCAATCACGCTGACTATGATTATATAAGCAGTAAAGACCTCAGGGGTCTCAGTAATAAGAGCCCATTGAATTAGATTAGCCCATAACCTCAGATTATCAACGGAATCTATCCATGCAACTCCTTTGTAGGAAGTAGTGCCAGTATTAGTGACATTGAGGTCACTAAACATTACAATCGAACCACATAGAATAATTCGATAGCTCTCTTGTTGAGTAGCATATAGCCAGGGGGTTTCTGAAAGCGTACCACTCGTTCTATTATTTAGATAGGAATCTGAATAACCAGTCCCCACAGCTCCTTCAGTTGCAGTCATGTTTAATCCAGAGGTATGAATGATTATTGTTGATAGTTTCCACTTGATTGGGTGTCCAAATTGAAAATTTTGACTACCTAGTTCAACGTACCAACGTGGTCCTATTGGAATATGACTCTCATCATAAAGATCATAATACGTAAAGGAAACTGGAATGTTTAGAACTTGTGTAAGATTGTTTAAATAATCAGCATGCCCCGTTATATTTTCATCAAAGAGTGGGTTATTAACATCATTGTAATTACAGAGGAGCATAAGATTTCCTCCCAATAATGTATAATTTTTCAGCGCTTGGATTTCTAATGAGGAAAAATTGCCAGCAGGACCCGGATTTCCAATAATGATAAGGTCGTACGATTGTAGTTGTGTAATATTATCTAATGGATTGGTGTTCAAATAAACTACGAAGTCCGCAGTTTGGTTAAGGTAATCTAAAGCGGACGTGAAGGTTCCATTTGTGTACGTATAATATTGGTCATGTGCCTCATCAAATAGAATTGAATAAGGCCCTGATTCATTCTGCGCTTTGACGTTAAGGAGCAAAAATTGAGAACATAATAATATACATACAGTTAAGAGCATGAGTATGTTCGAGAATCTTTTAGGTTTCATAAAACGTTTCAACATCTTGAACCTCAAATGGAAATATTACCGGGGCATTATATTTATTATTCGATTGAATCGACAAAATTCAATTAATTATTAAAAATGGAAAATCTAATGACTATAATTAACTTTTTCATGTATTTCTAATTTTTTAAAAAGACATGAAATCACAACTTGGGGTGAAAATGATAGATGCAAGGCTGTAGTGAAGAAATGGCAGATTATTTTGCTAAAATAGATATCAAATTAGGACGTATTTACGCAAAAGCTAAAACTGCTAGGGAAGTTGGTTTGGATCCAACTGAATTTCCTGAAATCTACCCCGCCAAAGATCTTGCATCCCGAGTTGAAGCTTTAACTGGACCAACAGAAGTGGCGGCTCAGATAAGAGAGCTGAGTAAAGCAATGGATGGAGACCAAGTTGCCTTTAAAATAGCAGAGGAAATAGTTAATGGAAAATATACTTTAGATAAAAAAGATCAGAGTGGAGTTAGAAGTATTATTGATCCTAAAGAAAAAAATAAAATCGCAGAATTGGCAACTCGGGCAGCATTATCGATCTTGACAGGGGGAATCACCGCTGCACCCATTGAGGGAATTTCAAGTGTCAAGATTCGCGAGAATTTTGATCGAACTCAATATTTAGCGATTTTTTTTGCAGGTCCTATACGTTCTGCAGGGGGAACTGAGGCGGCACTCGCCGTTTTGGTAGGTGATTGGGTAAGAACGCTGTTAAAATTAGATAAATATAAACCCACACAAAGAGAAGTCGAAAGATATGTAGAGGAGGTTCAAGCCTACAAAAGGGAAGCAAGTTTACAATATCCTTCTATTCAAGAAGAAGTACGCACTGCAGCTATGAACATTCCAATAGAAATAACTGGAGAACCCACCGAACAAGTCGAGGTTTCGGGCTATAGAGATTTGAAAAGGGTAGAAACAAATCAACTTCGGGGTGGAGCTTGTCTTGTTTTGAATGATGGAATAATTGGTAAGGCTCACAAGTTAATCAAAATTGTAAAGAAATTGAAAATAAGTGGATGGGATTGGTTACCACACCTTCAAGCCAAAAAAGCATCAGAGGATACTGGAGATGAGAAAATCCCTCCAAAAGAAAAATTTATTGCTAAGGTAATAACTGGACGGCCGGTTTTTGCTTATCCCTCGAGAATTGGGGGATTTAGAGTACGATATGGGCGATCAAGAAATACTGGTTTTGCAGGAGTTGGTTTAAATCCCGCGACAATGATACTACTTGATAACTTTTTGGTCCCAGGAACTCAATTCATGACTGAACGCCCTGGAAAAGGATCGATTGTCCTTCCAGTTGATTCTATTGATGGGCCAATTGTACGTTTAGAAGGGGGTCAGGTTCTCCAAATTAATTCCATATCGGAAGCCGTTAAATTAAAGAATAAAATTGAAAAGTTTCTATTTGTAGGGGATTGTCTTATCGCCTTTGGGGAGTTTTTAGAGAACAATCATATTTTAATTCCTTCAGGTTATTGTGAAGAATGGTGGGCTGAAGAGTTAAATGAAATTATTAAGAAAAAGTTTGATAATCTAATTGATGCTGCAGCTCATTTATCTATGACGGTTGAGGAGTTAAAAAAGTTCCTCGATAATCCATTTTTAAACAAACCCACTGAAGAACAGACACTCGTCTTATCGGATAAGTTACAAATCCCAGTCCATCCTAAATTTAATTATTTTTGGAGCAGTATAACTCACGAAGAATGCATCTCGCTAAGAAATTGGTTAATGAAAGGAAATTATAACAGTGATTCGGGTTATATCAAATGCGCACTTAATCCTACTATGAAAATCCTTCTTGAAAAATTAGGAATTCCGCACAAAGTTGTTAAAAACAAAATCCTCTTTGATGATCATGCACAAATTATTTCTAAAATATTCGCACTTGGTTCTGAATACTTTGAATACAACCGGCCAAATAAAAATAATCTCTGGAAAGGCTCGATATCATCATATATCATCCGAGATCGGTCACCCTATTATATCGGAGGTCGGATGGGGCGTCCAGAGAAGGCCAAAGGGCGTGAATTTTTCAATGTCCTCTTTCCAGTTGGAATCGAGGGTGGAAATCGAAGAAGCGTGATTAAGGCGGCAGAGGGAAAAAAAGTTAATGTGGAGGTTGTTTATCGAGAATGCCCAAAGTGTAAAAAGAAAACCTTCCTTAACAAGTGTTTAAAGTGTAATGAAAGGACTATTCCTATTCAAAAATGCACACAATTGAATTGCCAGACTAGGACTGAGGATGATTACTGTCCCAGATGCGGCAATGTTACGAGATTCTATGAAAAACGTGCAATTCCCATCAAAAAGCTTCTTTTCGACAGATTGAGTAAGTTGAACGAGCCACTCCCCAAAGAAATTAAGGGCGTTAAGGGTCTCATGAGCGAAAAAAAAATACCGGAGATTCTTGAGAAAGGGATTTTGCGAGCAAAATACAACCTTTTTGCATACAGAGATGGCACAATCCGGTTTGATGCAACAGACGCTCCGCTCACTCATTTTACTCCTTCAGAAGTAGGAGTACCCGTTGACAAATTAATAGAGTTAGGGTATACGCACGACTATCTCGGACACCTTCTCACGACTGACGATCAGATTCTGGAGTTAAAAATACAAGATATCGTTATCCCAATGGAGGGTGTAGAATTCTTAAAAAGGGTGGCTAAATTTATCGATGATCTTCTAGTAAAAGTTTATAAATTAGAGCCCTTTTATAAAATCAAAAAAAATAAAGAGTTACTTGGCCATTTAGTAATTGGATTGGCACCACATATTTCGGCAGGGGTAGTAGGGAGGATTGTAGGATTCACCACAGCCAGAGTCTGTTACGCTCATCCTTACTGGCACTCTGCTAAGCGCAGAAATTGTGATGGCGATGAAGATACGATAATACTTGCTTTAGATGCAGTTCTCAACTTTTCGAGGAGTTATCTTCCCTCTAAGAAGGGAGGAATGATGGATGCGCCCCTAGTATTGACGTCCCAATTAAATCCGAGTGAGGTCGATGATGAAGTCTTTAACATGGAAATTGATAAGAAATTGGCATTGAAATTTTATGAGAAGTCGTTGGAGTATGCACATCCCAAGGAGGTACAGAGCATGATTGACATCGTGGAGGACCGAATTGGCTGTGTTGAACAATTTGAAGGTTTATTTTTTACCCATCCAACGAAGAATATTAATAGTGGTCCGAAGTTATCGCGGTATAAAGAATTAAAAACGGTAAGAGAAAAAGTACATGCGCAGTTAACACTAGCTGTAAAAACAGAGGCAGCTGATGCCCAAGATGAGGCCCGACGTCTCCTACATACACATTTTATTCCAGATATTATTGGGAATTTGAGATCTTTCGCGACGCAACGTTTCCGGTGTATAAAATGTAACACAAAATACCGGCGGTTGCCTTTAGTAGGTCAGTGTATTAAATGTGGGGGAAAGCTAATCCTGACGGTGACTGAAGGTGGAATTACCAAATATTTAGGTTTGTCGTTAGAAATTATAAAAAAGTATAATCTCGATACCTACACGGAGCAGCGAATCCTTCTTGCGCGATCTTATGTGGAGTCAATCTTTACAAGTGATCGAGGACGTCAATTGAAATTAGATAAATTTTAAGATTCTATTTTTTGTTTTGAAAAGCGGTTACAATTGTTTCATCATCGATCATCCCAAGTATCTCGCCTCTCGCATCAAGCACTGGCATTTGATCAATTTTATCTCTACTCATCTTCGACGCACATTCACTTAATGAGGTAAACTCATTTACCGTGATAATATTTTTTGTCATGACATCACGCACTGGCTTATTTGGGAGTTTCAATTTCTTCTTGGTAATTAGTAGGATATCACTTGTTTCCCAACTCCAATCCTTATCAGAGGAACTGGAAATTGAAGAGCTTTTTTCTTCTGAAACAATTTTACTTTCTTTGATGAAATCCCGATCGGATATAATCCCTGAAAGGATTCCATTATCATCCAGGCATGGGAGCATTCGGATATTTCCCAGCCGCATGATGCTAGGAACAACAGAGAGCGGAGTCCCCTCCCAAATTACATGAATTTTAGAGTTGATTAAATCCTTTATCGGGGTTTTAATGCTCATCCGTGAAATGGCCTTTATAACGTCCCCAATACTAATCATCCCAACAACTTTTTTATCCTGAGCTACTGGAAGCCGCCTTAATTTTTTTTCAAGCATAAGATTTACAAGATCTTTAATGGAAGTAGCAGGACTAATTTGAATGGGATCACGAGTCATTAGCATGGCAATTTGGTCTTCATCGGGATTAAGGAGTAAATAAGTTTGAGATATTACACCAACTATCTCCTTTGTACCCTTCTTGACGACAGGCATTGCTTTTAGATTATATTTTTGAATTATTTCCATAACTTCTTGCCGCGTACCTGGTACTTCTGCTAACACCACGTCCTTCTGCATAATATCTTCCACTTTCACGCTTTGAGCCTCCAGTCTTCTTTGTCGTATTCAATTGAAATTGAATTTTTTTAAAATGAGATTGTACTGAACAATTTAATTATATCCTTATCTTTAAAGTTTTTCTAATTCTAATTTTTGAAAACACTATTTAAGGTCGCATGCACAGGGATTTTTGTGACATTTGGGACAAACATCCGGATATTTCTCTTTTAAAGCTGTTTCCAAGTCAATTCCTAGTACATTTGCTAATGATGCGACCCAAGCAATAACGTCTGCCATCTCCAACTCCACATTTTTAATTTCTTTATTGGTTTCTCCGTCCTGTTCTTGATATTTACGTAAAGCCTCAGCTAGTTCCCCAACTTCTTCAACAATCCACATGAATATTTTAGAAAAGCCGCGACCCTCATCCCGCTCGAAATAAAGTGCCTTCATTAATTCTTGGAACTCACGAATGTGCATAACCTTATTATAGAATCTACATTTATAATTTTTAGATTAGAATTTTATACTGGTTTTTCTTATGTCAAAGAAGAAATCAAAGCGATCAAGGCGTCGTGGGAGAGAAGGTCCAATGCCTTTTGCCGGAGCCGGATTGATTCGTTTTTTTGAGGAAGAATCCAGTGGAATTAAAGTTGGACCAATTGCAACTATTGTAGTTTCATTAATTTTAATAATTATAGTAGCGGTAGGTCATTCTGTTTTTTAATTTTAATTAAGAAAAAAAAGAAAAATCTCAAATTAATGAAGTTTAATCGATCTCAGTTAATTTTCGGAGATCATCGATATCTTTCTTCGCTTTTTCCTTTCGAGAACCCGATTCTGTGATACCACCCTGTGGAGCATCTGGTAAGGGGCCCTCACCTAATAGCATCTCGGCTTCGAAGCGTGAGAGTTCTTGATCTGCCTCCATATCCAAATCCAGATCATCTACAGACATTTCAGCATAAATTTCACCAACTTGGTCGATTTCAGCCATCGCGGCATCGGATTCAGCAGCAACCTGTTCGGCTTTCTCTATACTAATATCTTTCTGGATGCCTTTCATTTCGATTAAACCCATTTTGACCGCTTCATCGACGCCCTTAATGTCCATTGCTTGATCAATAACAATTATCATATTTTGCAGGCGATCAGAATAATTGATGTACCGTTCTCCATATTTGTTTAAGCGAGTCCATTTTTTGAGGTGCTGTTTTGCAGCACGTTTATTGCCACTTCGATAGTACTGCTTAGCTTTATAGTAGTCCATTTGCGCTCTTTTTTTGAAAGCGCGTTCTCGTAAGTCTAACTTATTAATCATCTGTCGAAGTCGTGCAATTGTGGATTCTTTATCCTTTTTCTTACGCCCGGGTAATATCTTCTTCATAAACGACAATCAATCACATCCGATTACTAATCTTTATAGTCTTTACAACAATTTAAAACTTTCATAATTTACAACCAAAAACGGTTAGATTCCCTGAGTGAGGGATTTTAAGAGATCCTCGACCTTTTTTAGTTCATCATTATCAGTTGATGTCCCCACTAAAATAAGGAGGAGATCATCAGTATCAATTATTTTTGAAAGAGAGATCCCGAGTTTGAGTTGATTTTTTAAGATAAGAAATACAGGTAGGTCCGTATCAGAAATAAACTTGTCAATGACAAATTCCTTCTGGAGTAAAGTATCATGGATCTGATTTAAAAATCCTGAGGGATCTTGTTGAATGGTATGGAAGATAATTTTTTCATGTCTTCTCTGACTTCCAGCGGGATAGAGGTGATTTCTGTATTTATACAAGAGAAGACGCTTCATATAATCCTTTAACTGAGTTTTAGGAAGATTTATCTCAAATATGGCCGTAGAGGAAAGGGGTGCAGAAGTGGATTCAGGGGAGGGACTGGGAGGGAGTGTAATATATGTTTTTTCACCCTCAGATTCTGGGGGGGTATCTGTGGATCCTTCGGACGGTTGTACTTCCGAATCAGGGACCTTGGGGCGTTGTAATACGGGGCGATCCATTGCGTCTATAATTGAGGGGAGAGCTTCGCGTCCGGCGTGTTGGCTAATCCGAGGTCTTACTCTCCCAACAAAAACACGATTTGTTGTGATAGATTCATCAGCAAAAACCCCAACACCAACTGGAAGACTTCTAAAGAAAGCTGTATCATTTATTTTACTCGGAATCTCACCAGGAGCACGTTGAGCAAAGGCATCAATATCTGAAGAGTAAGTAAGGAAATGAGTAATGGAAATATCCATTTGAGAAAGAATTTGAGTATTAGTTGCGCTTGGCTGTTGAGTACACAGGACTAATCCGCATCCAGGTTTCCGCCCCAGTTTAGCATATTGTATTAATGGAGCAGTTGCTGCGGTGCTCCCACGTCCCGGGACAAGAAGATGAGCCTCATCAATTAAAAGCCAGGTAATGGGGATACTTTCGATTTTTTCCCTTTCCTCCACTGCGATCTTAGCTGCTTCAGTATGGCGTGCCATATGAAGCCGTGCACGGAGGATTTTGCGAGCGAGAATCCCAGCAATTAGGGAATGAAGCCCTTCATCAAGTACACTGACATCGATTATTGATATCTGATCAGGTTTGCTCATCTCAATAAGCGGAGTTCCATCAGTAGAGAAAATACCCCATTCTTTGGCAATTTCGAATCTAGAAACCATTGCTCTTCGAGTTTGGCGTGTATAACCCTTATCCTTATCTATAATTAGAGTAGAAGTATTAACACAGCGAATAATATCTTGTATTGAGTAATTATCACCTTTCCCTCTTACTTTTAAAATTGAATCTTCCAATTCAGCTTCATAACCGTCTTGCACTAATTTAATAGCCTTTTCAACCATAATGCCACGTGGAGTAAAACGTCCGACCTTGAAGACGTAAGTCCAATCATCGACACTTAACTCAGCTGGTCTAATTGAAAAAGGTTCATCTTTCGTTTCCTTTGGGGTTAAGTTGAATTGTCCCAAAGGGACGAAAACACGAACGCTTTCCGCGAACGATTTTGGTTCAAGATTCCATTTTTTTAAGAGATTAAGTTCTTTTGCCTCCCAATTTGGGTATTTCATACTCCAATACACACCAAGAGGGTCTATAATAATTGCCCCAACACCCATTTTAGCCATAGCAAGTTCTTCTGCAATAACACCCATTGTATAACTTTTACCACTGCCTCTATGACCTGAAATGAAAATAACGTGAGGTTGTGTGCAATCCATCAGCAATTTTCGGGCAAAATTGCCAATACCATGAGGGGGGCGTTCACTAACTTTACCAATTTCCATTGTCCCTTGCAGACCAATTTTACGATATAGACTTTTAGTGCGTCCGATTACAGCAGCCCCCGTATCGCGATCAGTTAGTAATTTTAAATAAGAATCAATATGTGGTGTAAAGTTACCAAAAATTTCCTCACCCCAAAAATCAGCTTCGCCACGTATGTAGGCTAATGCCAAATGGAATGCTAGAAGATCAGGCGTTTCCTCTTCGAAAATTTCATCGAGCTTTTTGCGTCCATATTTACGAAAAGAGGGAGTTGTAGGGTATCGGTCTGCATTGTAGTCTGTAACCTCCCAAATGTAATAATCGAGCGTATCACCTTTTGAAAGATCTTCTAGGGGAATAACAAGTTCGTAAGCTTGAGTGAGATAATCGTCTTCACGTGTCAATAAGTAGCAAACTGCTAGACATTTTATTTTTTCAATTCCGGTTAACTGCGGGAGAATTTCTAGGATTTTCTCTTGGTATTTCTCTTGCTTGGTTTTTTCAAGGGCTTGGTACAGAATTACAGAACCACCTGGCTTTAAAGGTTCGTTTTGATAAACATGACTAAATAAAACATCAGGAATTTTTTTTAAAAAGGGGTATTCTTCTACTCTCAAGACTTCAATTATAGCATGATTGAGTCTTATAGCAGAAATTGGGTCTTCTCGAAAGAGATCAATTAGCCAGTCCTCAGTATCAAGATCCGGTAAAATCTCCCGGATAAATTTAACAATATCATCCTTCAGATTCTGAAGATGGCGCGCTTCACTCACCATTGAATATTCTAAAACCATTATATCTAAGAGATGAATTTGGTCTGCTAATGTTTCTGGCTCAATCGCTCTTAATTTATTAAAAGCTTTAAGAATTTCGGTATGTTCGATCATACATTTCACCTACCACTGAAAAAAAGCTCCCGCATCAATTTTAAATAAAAAACTGAAATAATTGGGAGGAATTGTTTATCTTTCCTCTTTGATCCTTCTGATTTCATCTTCCAGTTTCGAAATTCGGCTATCGGCCGGAGTTGTCGGTAATGCAACGCCCGTTTCAACTGCGATTTCCTGGTTTATTTCTTCCATTGTTCTCGCAACATCAGTATTTTTCACTTCAGTTGAAACCGTTATTTCTTCAAGTCCACCCATTGCCACTTCTTGAGTCATCTCAAAATGCTCAATTTGTGAATCGATACCATCGACAAGCTGGGCGACATTTTGAGTGCGTACTGCGCTTTTTAAGGCACCTAACGCGTTTGTGATTCCACTTAAGATTTTAGCAGTTTCAGCTACAGCTTGTGATTGTTTTAACTTCATCAATAAATTCATAATATGTAACCGGTAAGCATCTACTCCCATAGCCCATTTCTGATATCGCACATAATGTTCGGCATACAACCTTGCCGAATCGGAGTTTCCATCCATTTGATATTTCTTTGCCTTATTTCGATTATTTCGGGATTCTTTCTCTAACTGCTTTCTTTGCCTGTCGAGCTTCCGGGTAAACACATCAACTTTGAAAATGATATCATTGAGATTCGTTCCCTTCAGCCAATTTACAAATTTTCTCCATGAGCCCATTTTCTTTCATCTTTTCAAATTTTCTTTATCACTCACTATATGAATATGTAAATCCTAACTTATTTATTTGCTTTATTTATTAATAGCTGAAAACTAAAAACCATGAAAAGTTAAATTATGATAGCGATTATTATATTTAAGGCATGGACGAGCCTATTAGATTAGAGGTGGAAAAATATGTCGAAAGAACTTTTCCAGCATGCGATGAATATTGCCAAGAGAGCAATTCAGCAAGATGAAAGTGGAAACTATAAAATGGCAGTCAGTAATTATATAGAGGCGGCAGATATTCTAACGCGATATATAAAAACTTCAACAAACGCAGAAATGAAAAAGATATGTTATTCAAAAGCAGAGCAATATTTAAAACGTGCGAAGGAATTACGCGATGGACTTCAACCCGATGCGCCAGTTTACGCAAAAGATGGAAAAACAAAGATAAGTAAAGAGTCATCGAAAATGAGGCAAGCTCTTGAGGAAACAATTGTAATGGAAAAGCCAGATATTACTATGGATGAGGTTGCTAATTTAGATTTAGCGAAGCAAGCACTAAGAGAAGCTATTGTCCTTCCTCTTGAAAGACCCGATTTATTTCAAGGTGCCCGGAAACCGTGGCGGGGTGTGCTTTTGTTTGGTCCCCCAGGGTGCGGGAAAACCTTGTTGGCAAAAGCAATTGCAAATGAATGTGAGGCCACCTTTTTTTCTGCAGATGCAGCTTCACTAATCAGTAAATGGTTAGGAGAGAGTGAAAAGTTAATAAAAGAATTATTTAAATTGGCAAAAGAAGAACAGCCATCTATCATATTTGTTGATGAAGTTGATTCGATAGCAACGCAACGGGGGAGCAGAGATGAAGTCGGAGGAGAGCGGCGAATAAAAACTCAATTGTTAGTAGAAATGGAAGGGGTCAAAGGAAAAGCTCAGGAAAGAATAATAGTCCTTGGGGCGACGAACCGTCCATGGGAAATTGATCCCGCTTTTCGACGTCGCTTTGAAAAAAGGGTTTATGTGCGGCTACCAGATGAAGTGGCACGACAAAAAATTTTTGAAATTCATACGGAAGGTATTCCATTAGATGAAGACGTTCAATTTCATGAATTAGCGAAAATTACCGAGGGTTATACAGGATCCGATATTGCACTCCTCTGCCGAGAGGCAATTATGCTTCCGATCAGAGAGTTAGATAAGTCGGGGGGATTAACTGAGGATGCGGAACCTCGTTCTGTCCAACGGAGTGACTTTATTGGAGCTATGGCAAAAATGAAGCCGGTTGTTTCGCCAGGGGAATTACAGAAATTTGAAGAATGGAATGAACAGTTTGGGGCGGAATAGGTAAAAAATACCCTGTTATGGAATGATACCGGAATCCTTGATTTGATTATATGCGAGATTAAATTTTTTCTCAATTCTTTCTTTGTGAAGGAAATCTAGTGGGTTATCCTTTTTTTTCTCGAGTATTA
>JAEOSY010000597.1 GCA_016840125.1 Candidatus Helarchaeota archaeon
TAATTATTCCAGCTTTAATTGTTGTTGATCCAATTCCTTCAGTAATTTCAGACATCATGCCATCTCTCAATGAGGATACTGAACTGTTTTTTACCCATAAAGGATGAGAAGCAACCCGATAAAAACCAGTTGCAGCAATAATGTTAACTCCTGTTTTTTCAGAAACCGTTTTTAACCCTACGATGTTTCGTCCAATACCGAGAGTACTCAAGTCAACAAGGCTTTCACCATGATTTCTTTTGAAATGAGAAATCTCTTCTATTGCAGTGTCAATATTGTCAAGAACCAAGTTATCCTTTGAAAGTAAAGGTTGCTTGCGTAAAATATGTAAATAGTCCATTTTCACCGGGGAATCTTGAATAGGTGGATAAGTTGGATCACTTGGGATTAAACGAAAGCTGCTATCGATGAAAACATGTTCATGCGGCAAAGTAACGCCCAAACTGTCTGGGGAAATTGATCCAAGAACGGTCTCCACTTTCAATGTAAGTTCACTGAGTAATCTAGTAGTAACTCGACGAATATTTATATCTTCAAAAGCTTAATTCAACCCTAGTTTGGAATAACTTGAAAAGAATGAAAGGACAAAATGTAGGAAGGGATTCGCGTCACAAATAATAAAAGTTTTATCAGCATACAGGGTTCTGCAGTAACATGATTAATTTTCGAGTTAGCCCTCAACTCCATGAAGCTGAAACGATAATCCGTGACGCTATTAAGAACCAACATTTTTTCATTATAATTGGAAATTGCGAAATTGATTACCAAGGTCGAGCGAATTCTACGTTAAGCCAAGGTAATAGGGCAGTAATTATTAAAAAAGATGGAGCATTGTTAGTACACCGATCCACAGGATATAAACCGGTTAATTGGATGCCAGGAAAAAATGTAATGTACCATCTTCAAAAACGATCTTTTCGGCAACAAAAAGGAGAAATAGTCAAAAAATCAGTCCATCTCCCGATAAACTGCGAAATAGATACAAATCAAAATCCACGAACCATTTTGGAAATTAAGGCAATAAGAAAAAAACCTTCAGAGATCATTCGAATTACTTTTCATAAAATCGATTTGGTCTCGACCACCGATCTTATAGATCATGGTGAATTCTCGCTCTACGCTAGTGAAGCAGATATGCAAAAAGCAATACTCTTAGAGCCTTCTCTAATTGAAGAGGGGTTTAGCCCCATGAGCTTTGAGAAGAAAGTTGATCCGGGATTTATTGACATTTACGGAAGAGACAAACAAGGTAATTTGGTGGTAATTGAAATCAAACGAGTAAAAGCAGATAGAGAGGCCGTCTTTCAACTCTCAAGATATGTTGAAGATATTAAGACTCGAGTACGAGGAAAAGTACGTGGAGTTTTAGTGGCTCCTCACCTGGCTAAAGGCGTACAAAGACTCTTGGCCGAATTGAGACTAGAATTTAAGGGATTGGATCCTAAAAAGTGTGCAACATTGATTGCAAAACCTCAAAAACAGAAATTAGATGTGTTTTTTGATGGTGAAAAGAAGTCGGAACTGTTATAAAGTATGTCTAGAAGAAAAACCTTCTATCAAAAGGGAAATAGAAGGATTTAGTTGTGTTGCATCTTGCTCCATGGTTATGCTGGTTAGTCCCCTTAGGTGGAGCTTTGTTTACGCTTGTATTGGGCATTTTTAAAGATTTTAGAGATAAAGGGAAATACGTTGCTTGTTTAAGTTCAGGGATCAGCGTCATTTTTTCGTTAGCGATGTTACCACAGGTTCTTAGTGGTCAAGTAACCGATTGGAAATTAAATGTGCCAAAACCAATTGAGATTGGAGTACTGGTTGATCCGTTAACGGTAACGATGGCAATAGTGATCAGCAGCATTAGTCTGTTTGTGGTCATTTTTTCGTCAGGTTATATGCATGGAAAGCACAGTCAAACCCGATTTTGGTTCATATTGCAACTATTTAGCGCGGGATACCTTTTGGTGGTGCTTGCAGATAATTTGTTGTTAATGTTTATTGGGTGGGAAGTTGTGGGACTCTGCGTCACTTTATTGGCCTCGTTTGACTTTACAAAGAGAAGAAAGACGTACTTTGGGTTAAAAATAAACACTATTTTGCGGATTGGTGATTTAGCGCTACTAATGTTTATTTTAACGGTGTATTCGTTTTCAGGCACATTCAATTTCTTGGAATTAGCCCAACAGAATACTTGGATAATACGACTCTCTGAATCGGGCTTATTACTGGTAAGCTCCTTATTGTTCTTAGTTGGAGTAACAAGTAAAGCAGCGCAATTTCCATTGAATGAATGGTTACCCGATATGCTAGTAAACACTCCCTCTTCAACTAACGCATTAACTGAAGTTCTTGCAGGTCCATATTTATTGATTCGATTTTTACCGCTACTCAACGCGGCATATTTCTTGGGTTATAGCGAACTAGGATATTTTTTCTTACTAAGCGCATGCATAGGTGGAGCAACGGGATTAATTTCGGCCTTAATCGCGACTACCCAAAAACATGTTCAGCGAATCATGGCGTATTCCATTTCAGGCATAATGGGATTCACGTTTATAGCCTTTGGATTAGCCGGATTAAATCCGAATTGGACTTCAGGATACTTAGCCGCAGTAACCATAATCATTATCGACGCGTTCGTTTCTGCTTTGCTCATTCTAACCACTGTATTCGTATCCCATGCAACGAAATCGGAGAAAATAGAAGAAATGTCCGGGTTTAAAAGTAAAGTTGCACACCGAGGAATGGAAGTTGCGATTTTCGCCATGATAAGTGTACCACCCTTTAGTGGATTCTGGCTAAGCAACTGGGTGCAAACATTAGCCCTAGACTTTTCAGCTTCAACCAGTAACCAAGGATCACTGATACCTACGAATTCGGGGTATATCCTGTTTATCCTGATGATCCTGACAGGATGTCTAACAGCTTTTTACGGAATAAAAATGATGAGTCTAATCTTTGGCCAGAAACATAATAGACGGAAAAAGACACAGGCACCAAGATTGATGAGGCATTCAATAATTAGCTTACTAGTATTAACAGCAAGTCTAGATTTAATCGTTGTTTTTTTAGTTCCTCAATTAAACACTTTCTTTTTGCCGATCGTTAAGGTCCAGATTTTTCAAAATTTCATCGATTTTTCAATTTACATTATTCCGTCAGCAAGTACAATCGCGACAATTATCGCCCTTCTGGTTGGTTGGTATCTATCCCGGCAAATATATAGTAAGCATAAGATTGATAGTCAAAAACTCATAGAGACCTATCCATTCATAAAAAAATGTTATGTAGTACTATTAAACCGGTTTTACATTCCAACGGTTTATCACAAAATAGGTATCACTACAATTAAATTTTCGGAGCTACTTTATAGAGATATTGAGAGTGAAGGAATAAAACAGATTCGAATTAAAGGGATAGGTGAATTTTTCGATTTATTTTCTAATCGGTTAGTCCGGTTTTCCAGGAGAATATTTTTGACGGTGGAAAAACAAGGTTTTGAATGGGCTAACCATATGATTTCGATTATTACAATTGGATTTTCCAGAAGAGTTCGAAAACTTCAAACGGGGGGATTATCCAATAATCTTTTATTAATGAGTGTTGGTGCAGTTTTGCTTAGTTTGTTAATTCTGGTGATCAGCGACTATTTGGGGATGTTAGGATGATACCCTATTTGCCGCTACTTGCTACAGTAATTCCTGGCATTGTAGGCATATTATTGCTTCTTTTCGGGAAACGCGTAGAAAAGATTGCCGGATGGATTGCGACATTCGTCGCTTTTTCAGCGGTGGTGTTCATTATCGGTATGACAAACCCGCTCATCGAAACCTACAACAGTGGACAAAACTATATACTATTTGAAATTCCGTGGATAATACCCCTCAACATTGAATTTGGTTTTCTCATTGACATGATCAATTTTCCAATAGGTCTAGTCATAGCGGTTATCAGCACCCTTTCGTGTGTTTATTCAATAAAATACATGGAAAAAGTCAAGAATCAAGCTACTTTCTATGGTAATTTATTGATTTTCGCCTCAGGTATGATAGGCGTAGTTTTCTCGTCTAATCTCATTCAACTTTACCTGTTTTGGGAGTTGATGCTAATACCTTCGTATCTTTTAATCTCGCAATTTGGGATATCCAAAAAGAAATTGAGTATCGGATTCAAGTACTTTATTTTCACGCATGCTGGGGCGCTCTTGCTACTTCTAGGAATACTCACCATTTTTTCCGACACTTTAAGTTTCGATCTAGTAGAATTAACCTATAATACCTCTTTGTCACCTCACCTTATTCCAATCACCTTTATGTTGTTGTTGTCTGGTTTCCTGGTCAAAATGGCGGCTTTCCCCGTTCATACGTGGTTGCCGGACGCCCATTCCGAAGCGCCCACACCAATTAGCGCTATGCTCTCTGGACTCATGATCAAGAGTGGGGCATATGGTGTTGTAAGGATTTTAATATCAATTTTTGGACCCACAATGATCCAAGCTTCTGACGTGTTATTATCTCTTGCATTAATCACAATGATCTATGGGGGTTTGATGGCCTTAGCCCAACGCGATCTTAAGCGATTATTAGCGTATTCAAGCATAAGTCAAATTGGTTATATTCTCTTTGGATTTGCAACGATGTCGACTTTAGGAATCATGGGAAGCTTGTTGCACATAGTCAACCACGCAATTTGTAAGGCACTATTATTCATGTGTGCAGGATCAATAATCCAACAAACCGGGACACGTGACATCCGAAAAATGACCGGATTAATCATTAAAATGCCAATAACAGGAATATGTATGCTAATAGGACTCTTTAGTTTAGCTGGAACACCTCCCTTAAACGCTTTTTGGAGCGAATGGATGATTTTTGGCGGGGGGATAAATGCCGGGAAGATCATATTTTCATATATTGGGGTCGCTGGCACAGTTATTACGGCTGGATACTTCCTATGGTTCGCTTGGAGAGTACTATTTGGAGGAGTCCCTAAACAGTTCGAACGAATCAAAGAATCCAATCCAATCTTATTAATTCCAATCGTCCTTCTAGCCTCTGCTACAATTATTCTTGGAATTTGGCCTGGAATAGCGTTAGAATTCATTAAACCCGCTGCTGATCTCTTATCAAGTTTAACCGGCATACTATAAAAATACATTAAAATTAAAAAAATCATTAATTCATTGCCTAACGATA
>JAEOSY010000066.1 GCA_016840125.1 Candidatus Helarchaeota archaeon
AATAATATCGCAGATCCGGGCTTTTACATCAGCTCTAAAAAGAGTCCCTAATTAGAGAAAGAATATTTTAACTTTTAAGATAGGTTTCGATAAAGAAAAAAAAGAAAGAAAATATTTTTTTACGCTTTTTTTACGTAAAATTTCCAAGAATTATCGGCATCAACAGTTTCAACCAATTCATTCCCAGTTTTACGACACCAAGCGGGAATATCTTCTAGAGCCCCTTCATCGTCAGCGAGAAGCTCTAGAACCTGACCCGACTCCATCTTTTTTATTTTTTTAGAAAGTTTCACGATTGGTGCGGGACACATCATGCCCAAACAATCTAATGTTTCATTTGCATCAACCATATTCATTCACCTCATTTTTTTATAATTTTATTAAATCCCCTCTTACACACCTTCCTCTGTAAAGGTTTTAATCATTGCCAGGATTTGGTCGTCCTTGAAATGCCTCTGTTCCATAGCGCCTGAAAGACATACGGAATTGCACGAACCGCACCCTTTACAAAGCGCTTCATTGACACTAGCCACAGTCACAAGATGGCCATATCGATTCACCGTTGTCATCTCGATGGCATTATATGGGCATACCTCCACACAAAATCCGCAACCTCGGCACTTTTCTAGGAGTACATTTGAAACTGTACTTTCAGTTTCTATTGTTTCTGTCGAAAGCAACCTTATAGCTCTTGCTGCAGCCCCTTTTGCCTGCGAAATGCATTCAGGAATCAATTTTGGATAATGCGCTGAACCACATAAAAACACCCCATCAGTTGCAAAATCGACTGGCCGTAATTTCATATGAGCTTCAAGGAAAAATCCATCTTTATTCAAGGGTATTTTAAGCATTTGAGATAGATCGGAATTGTCTTTCTGCTCAACTCCCACCGAGAGAATCAGTTTGTCCGGTTTAATTATCAAATTCCGATTCAAGATCTCATCAAACACTTTAACGCTGAGGGTGTTATCTTTTAGTTCAGCTTCTGGGGGATTTTCTTGATCATAATTAATGAAAACAACACCCAAATCTCTTGCTTTACCGTAATACTTTTCATTCAAACCATAAATTCGTAAATCTCTGTATAAAATAAAAACTTGCGACTCTGGGATTGTCTCTCTAATCCTTATTGCACTTTTTACCGCTTCAGTACAGCAAATTCTATTGCAATAGGGGTGATCGTCATTTCGCGAGCCCACACATTGAATGAAACAAAAAGTCTTTCCTTTAACGGTATTATTTGCTAAAGAATTTTCCAATTCTAATGCTGTTACAATTCGATCATCTTTTTCATAGAGATATTCTGTGGGCTTATAAACTTCAGCCCCTGTCGCAACAACCACCGTTCCAGCTTCTATCTCATGAACCGCTTTGCCTTCTTTAATTTGAGCCTTGAAATTTCCCACATAGCCCGTAATCTCAGCTAATTGAGAATTCAAAAAGACTCGAATATTCTCATGTGCTTGGATTTCTTGAATTTTGTCTGCCAGAAATTTTTGGGGATCTTCATCTCCGAAAAGATAATGGATGTTATTGAGTAATCCGCCTAATTTGTCTGTTTTTTCGATTAGATAAACCTGATATCCACTATTGGCAATATCTAAGGTAGCTTGAATTCCTGCAATTCCTCCACCAATCACAATGGCGTTCGGTATAATACTAACAAATGTTGTTTCGAGAGGTTCTAGCAGAGCCGCACGGCTAACACCTCCCGCGACTAACCTCTTCGCTTTTTCGGTGGCAATATCCCTATCTTCATGCACCCATGAATCGTGCTCTCGGATATTGACCAGTTCAAACAGGTATGGATTTACTCCTGCCTCCTTACATGTATTAGCAAACAAAGATTCATGGGTTCGTGGGGTACAAGATGCGACTACAAAGCGGTTGAGGTTATTTTCTTTAATTAATTCTTTTATTCGTTCTTGCGAATCCGAGGCACATGCATAGATTCTTTCTTCGCAGGCAACCACATTAGGGAACTTCTTTGCCTCTTCGACAACCTCAGGAACACGAACAACACCACCAATATTATTTCCACAATTGCAGACAATGACGCCGATCCTTGGCTTATCAGAAGGGTGTATAACTTTCTCTGGTTCGCCTTTTTCATCTTTCTCAATAAGTGTTCCCTTTACTGATGCAAGTAATGACGCACTTTGTGAGACTGCCCCACTTGCTTGCGCTACCGTATCGGGGATATCTTTTGGTCCAGTACAAATGCCACAGGCATAGATTCCATCCACAGATGTATCAACAGGATTGAATGTATTAGTTTTGATGAATCCAAATTCATTTAGATCCATCCCAAAAATCTTACTCATCTCTTGAATTTTGGGTGATTGTTGAAACCCAACCGAAAGAACCACTAGATCAAATAATTCCGCTTGTAGATCCGTTGATCTGGTTTCATAAGTGACTTTAATCAGACTTCCCTGTTGCTCTGCAGAAGTTGGGCGTGACCTGATAAACTTTATTCCCATTGCTTTTGCCCGCTCGTAATATTCATCAAATTCTTTCCCATATGCTCGAATATCCATGTAATATATGGTGATGTCTAACTCGGGCTCATGTTCTTTGGCAATTATTGCCTCCTTAATCGCATACATACAGCACGCTGCAGAACAAAATTCACGGTTAAGTTTCCGATCTCGAGAGCCCACACACTGAATGAAGGCAATCTTTTTAGGGGATTCATGATTGGAGGGACGTATAATATGCCCCGCAAATGGGCCCGATGCACTTAAAATCCGTTCAAATTCTATTGATGTTATGATGTCTGGAGTTGTCCCATACCCGAAATTTGATAACGCAGTGGGATTATAGACATCCATCCCCGTTGCAACAACGATAGAGCCAACTTTCAAAGTTACTAACTCGTCTTTTTGGTCAAAATCTACAGCATCTGCTTCGCAAAATTTTTTGCAAGCTCCGCATTTTCCTCTTTGTAAGAAAATACAATTATCTTTATCAATCACGTAAGTAGAAGGAGCAGCTTGGCTGTATAATTTATAAACAGCTCGTCGGTATGAAAGTTTCGCGTCAAATTCATTCTTGACTTTGTTCCTCACTGGACATTTTTCTGCACATGTGCCACAGCTTATACATTTGGCTGCATCTATAAACCTAGCTTTTTTATTCACGGTAACCGTGAAATTTCCCGGCTCTCCCCTATAATTAACAATATCTGTATAGGCAAGGATTTCTATATTTGGATGCCTGGCGCATTCAACCACCTTTGGAGCTAAAATACACATGGCACAGTCGTTAGTGGGAAAGGTTTTGTCGAGTTGCGCCATTTTTCCTCCAATACTTGGGAGACTTTCTACTAGGTAAACTTTAAATCCCATATCTGCTAAATCAAGGGATGATTGTATCCCTGCTATACCCCCACCCGCCACTAAAACTGCACCGACCTTGTCTACCATCTTACTCACACCGCCTGAAGTGCCTCCACTTTTTTAAGAAGGTCTTTGGGTTTTACTCTGTTCAGTTTAATTCCTAATGCTTTAGGATCCAGCCCAAATGCGAGCCCAATTAATTGCGGTAAAAATAAGACTGGAATTTTGAACTTCAGCTCAGCATCCCGTTCAATCCGCTTTTGATTTACATCATACATCAAATAGCAGAAGGGACAAATCAACGTAATTGCGTCTGCTTCGGCATCCTTTACATGCTGAAGTTTTGTTTTGGCGAGTGTGAGTGAGAGACTTTCATCAACACCTAGAACTGCACCCCCACAACATTGCATGAGATTCTCGTAAACCACATAGGTTGCACCCACGGCTTCCACCAACTTCTTCAACGAGCTTGGACGCTCAGTATCATCGAAGTGGTCAAATATA
>JAEOSY010000598.1 GCA_016840125.1 Candidatus Helarchaeota archaeon
AGAAACAGTGTCGTCGGACTCGGATTAGCGAAGTGCAAACTAACTACTCTCCCCGAGTCTTTGGCGAACTTGAGATCATTACGAGTGCTTTATTTAAGATTTAATCAACTCACGACACTTCCAACATCCTTCGACCAGTTAAAAACACTTATCTCTCTTAATTTAGCATCTAATCAGATCGCAACCCTCTCACAATCCTTTGGGGATCTTAAATCACTCCAAAAACTATACTTAGGAGGTAACTCTCTCAGGGATCTCCCGGCGTCCTTTGGAAACCTCCATTTACTCCAAACACTTTATTTAGAGAATAATAGGTTAAATTCTCTCCCAAAATCCTTTGAGCAGTTGAAATCACTCGAAAACCTACACTTGGAGGATAATCAGTTAGGAGCTCTCCCAGTGTCCTTTGGGCAGTTAAAATCTCTTAGAAGTCTGTATTTAAAAGATAATCAGTTAGCAGGTCTCCCGGAATCCATTGGGCAGCTCAAATCAATTACGTATATTAACATGGTATCGAATCAGCTAACGACACTTCCCCAATCCATTGGACAGCTCAAATATCTCAAAGAATTCAACCTAGCTAGAAACCAACTGACAACCCTCCCACTATCCATACTTGAGTTATCAAATTTGGAAGAATTAGATCTAGTAAATAATCCTCTAAGCGCAGATGTTGAGGAAATCCTGCGCGAATTAAAAAAACGAGGCGTAGAAATAATTCGATAATAGCACTAAGTTTCTGCCTCATCTTCTGTATTTCTTCTGTTTCTTGCACGTCGGAAGAGAGTTCGTAACTCTTCCATAATTCTCGTTCGTACATTCACATGGCCCGGCGGTGGAGGTGCTCTGAAAGGTGCCCCACTTATACCGTTTGTATCAAAGTCCCTTTCCATTAATTTTCTCATTGGTAAAATCTCCTCCATTGATGGCCCCCCATCATTACAACGAAAACTATATCTTATTTGATTGATAACATGGTACGGGAGGAGGTTATTTTCAAGCGCCATCGCTTTAGAAAGGATCAGCAAATCTACTGAATTTAAACCAACATCCACATACCCCTCTTCCGTATCTTCATCGCGGACCACGCAAATCCCATTATTCGAAGCACTTTGCTGAACTATGCAAATATGCCGATGGTTATTGTAACAAGGATTCTTGCAGCGAAGACACATCCCGGGGATGAAGTGTACATTCGAGTCATAGAGGCTAATTTCAAAGAGGCCCCAGACCTTATGGATAAAAATAACATTTTTAACTAAGCTCACGTGGACCTCCATTTCATCTAGAACAGTACATAATAATGATGTATCGCGGTTGGTTAGTGTACGAAATCTTCGAGGTTCTGGAGGTTCGCCTTGCATGATCCCTCGTAGCCGCCGGAGTTCTTCTAACATCTCGTCCCTGAGATTCTGGAATCCAGGTCCTGGTGGAGGCGGTAGTGGCGGAGGTGGTGGAGGCGGTAGTGGCGGAGGTGGTGGAGGTGCGTTTCTAACAACCTGCTGAAGCCGGATATTATCATCTCGAACAAATTCATCTAAATTTGTAAAATAATTGGTCTCCCAAATATTTTGGGGCTCGGGATTTGGGCGTGCACGGTCATTTCTACGAAATAACTCTCGCAGTTCCCTCATTACAAGGCGATGTATGAGTTTCCGATTAATTGTCTCTGAAATATCCATACCCTCAGGATTTTTCTTTCTTAAAACTATTTCTCTTGTGAAAAAACGTATTTCCTGAGTATGTAAAGGAGATGGTGACTTAAAAAGGTTGTAGAATCGGGCTTATCTCTACAAACTATATAGATGGGAATATTAAAATTAGTTAGAATTAGTGTAATACAGAGAATTGAGAAAGAAGGTAAGAGAATTGAAAGAAGACGATCATGATTTTGACTTCCCCGAGAATTATCACACTTCGATAGAATTGATTACAGAAATAGAAAAAATCTGTAATTTACATCCAGATCTCATATCAAGCCATAAGTTGGGTATAAGTACTGAGAAAAAGGATATCTTGGGATATATCATTAGTTCGGATCAAAAAGAGTTAGAATCAAAGCCAGCATCATTAATTATTGGATGTCATCATGGAAGGGAGGCAATTACGAGTGAAGCTGCAATCTACAGTATTAAACACCTTTTGGAGAATTACGCGGGTGAAATTAAAAACTGGATTGATGAATCCATCATAATCTATGTTCCAATGCTTAATCCGGATGGCCATGACATCGTAATACGGAAAAATGCGAATGAAGTGGATTTAAATCGAAACTATACCTTTAATTGGGGAATGGTGCCCGGGTGTTCGCATGATCCGGTGAGTCAAATTTACTGTGGTCCAGCTAAATTGTCAGAGATCGAACCGCAACTAATCAATCAAATGAAAATTATTGAAGATCTCTTTAAAAAATTCAAAAATATAAAAAGTTCGCTGGATATGCATAGTGGAGCAAATGTGGTGATGTATCCGTGGGGCTATACCTGGGATCCTGCGCCAGATGATGCTTTATTCAAGAAACTCTGTCAAGAGATGGATCAAAGAGCCCGAAAAATGAAGGTTATGCCATTTCCATCCCAGCCTGCAATGGAGATGTATCCAACCTCTGGCACGTATTGTGACCACGCGTACCGTTTTTATAATTGTATTACGATGATTGTAGAAATTTACAAAGGGCGATGGGCTGGTAATATCTGGGAATTCTTTAATCCTCCTTCCGACCAAGTAAATTCCGTCTGTCATGGCGTACTCCCTGTTATCTTTACGATGATCAATTATGCAAGTAAATCAACATAGATTTTTATAGGATTTCAATAAAGTTTAATTTATATTAGTAGAAATGAGTGGTTTGTAATGGATTGGAAAAAGTACTACGGACTTTTGATATTATTTATTATTACCGCTATCTTCTTAGTAGTTCTATTAATAATGGGCGCAGGTAATCTCCTTGAGGGTGATGAACAGCTGTTTATGGCTCTTAATCCCACGTTTAATTCCGCTAATCCGACATTCTTTGACCACTTTTTCGTTCAATATTCGACATGGGGTCCCCTAGGATGGGGGATCCAAACGTGGGGCTTTATTATATTTGGATTAGCGTTCGTTTTACTTTCCCTAAGAATCGAAAAACTACGTCCCACGCGTTTTATCCTTATTCTCGTAATAATTGGTATAGTTGTAGGGTTTTTTGGAATCACAACTATTTTAAAACATATTATTCTACGCGCCCGTCCCTTTGTTGAAATCAGTTCCAGTAGCGCTAATTCCTGGGTACCAATATTTTATCCAGGGGAAGATGCTTATTCTCTGTTCGATGCAGGCTTGGAGAGTTTTCCCTCAGGACACGCAACCTCTGCCTTTATTTTTGCAACTCCCTTTATTCTTATATACAAACAGTATTGGATTAAAGCATGTGCAATTGCCTATGGAATTATCGGTGCATATGGCCGCGTTTTTTTGGGCGTTCATTATCCAAT
>JAEOSY010000599.1 GCA_016840125.1 Candidatus Helarchaeota archaeon
CAGGATACGGACGGCGACGGGCTCAATGATGGGGTCGAAATTTTTACCTATACCACGAACGCGACCAACCCCGATACGGATGGTGACTTAATGCTCGATGGCTGGGAAGTACAAAACTCATTGAATCCCGTAAACCAACTAGATGCCTTACTCGATTACGATGGTGATGGGTTGGAAAACGTCGTGGAATCGGTTCAAGATACGGACCCGAATGATTGGGATTCGGATGATGATGGGTATTCCGACGGGGCAGAGGTAGCCGCTGGCACGAATCCCTTGGATGAATTTAACTTCCCAAGCAGCCCAGCTCCAGACCCCGAAAGTATCTTGCTCGAGATCTCTATTCTCGTCGTTGGGATTGCGCTTGCGGTGGCGCTCGTCATGCTGGGCATCCTAATTCGATCCCGCCCTGTCGTCGCCCCACCACCACCCCCGAAGAAGATCTGAAACTTTTTTCCCTGTAAATCTTTTGATTTCTTTATTTACTTCTAAGAAATATAATGAAATTTTAAAATTTGACTAATTTTAAACCAAGAGGCTTAGACGATGCGAGAGCTTCTAGAAAATTCCCACAAATTGGAGTTCAAGACTATTAAAGTACTTGAGAATTTCTACCCTCGTCCATTAATAGCTGAATCGTCGAGTTGATTATTGATAAAGCATCAGATTTTACCCTACGCGGATCAGATCGAACCAAAATACCCTCTAGAAAAAGATCTACATCTACCTTTAAGAAATTAATAACGGACAGAAAAGAAAGAAAATTGTATTATGATTCGGGTTTGGGTTCCCTGTCCTTTGGGATCTTCTTAATAAAAACCCCAATCTCGTTCGAGGTCAGACGGCTAAATTTCTTAGTATCAGCACGTATTACGGCGATTTCTACGTTTGTAGAATCGAATTTTTCGCCTTCGACGACTTGTTGTAAAGCTCTGAGTGCTAGGATAGTTGCATCATCAAGTGATAGATCGGGTTTATATTCTTTATCGAAGAAATCATGCACTTTTGGGGCCCCGGCACCAATGGATTGAGCTTTAAAGGACCAGAAAGCTCCGCTTGGGGCGGACATAAATAGTTGGGGACCGTCAACATCAGTTCCTGCAATTAAGAGTGAAACTCCGAATGGACGCACTCCTGCATTTTGGGTATAAACTTGTTTTAGGTCACAAATCTTTCGGGTTAACTGCTTGACCGTTATATCTTCATCATAAGTTAATTTGTTGATTTGTGCTTGCACGCGAGCATGGTCAATTAATACCCTCGCATCCGCTGTTAAGCCGGCGATGGCTGCACCAATATGTGAGTCAATATCAAAGACTTTTTCGATGGATTCTGGGTCCTGGAGGTTATATATTCTCTTCTCGACGACCAACACCACTCCTTCAGGCGATTTTACTCCAATCGCGGTGGTACCATGGCGTATTGCCTCAATTGCATATTCTACCTGAAAAATTCTACCGTCAGGCGAAAAAGTCGTAATTCCCAAGTCGTAACCTTGCTCATTTCGCATCATTGGCACTCATCTCTTCTTATATACTCTTTATCCTATCATAAATAACTTCTTATTTAAAGGTTTCAGTGTCCGATTGATAGGGATATAACTCAACTGGTAAGGATTTGGCAGATTTTATGAGTAACCTTTGAGGAAATGAAGTCGTTTAATGAGGAGCTCGACATCATGTCGATATGTGATTGTATTCGGCCACATCGACACAATAACCAAGTTATAGTCAAATCGGTCTGTATTGGGAAGAATTTTCACATACACCTCCATGGATGGGAAGTTTATTTCTAATTCTTCGGGCATTTCTATGGTTTGATTTTTTATCTTTGTGAAGAAATCTAAGATAAGGGGAATAAATTGCTTCAGATCGCCATTATAATCATTAAGACCTACTGAGCGCACTATTTCCCCTGAAATCATTTTAAGTATTACTACATTACGGTATCCCGGTTGCTGTACAAAAGTCTGCAAGATCTGATCTTCCACCTTAGAAGGCACGGACATAATGTCCTACCACCTCTCTTCCTTAGAATTTTTAAAAGTTTGAATACTCTTCCGGTTTGTGTTGTACCCCAACATTTGCTAACGCCTACCCAGATAGAGAGTTCAAAAAACTAATATACTGAATTACATTTAAGGAGAGGGTGCTAGTGTGTGAAAAGTGAAAAGTCTATCTAAGGAAATTTCTCACCGTTTAAAAAAAAAAGAAAAGAAAACAAATGAAAACTTTTAATTTAGAAATGTTTCCATTTTTTTAATGTATTTTCCGATTTCTCTGGACATAAAAATTACTCCTCTCTTGGCTTGAGAACTCTTTTAAAAAGATAATAAGAAATAAATATTACTAAAAAAACGATAATTAATCCAAAAAGTAGATGCGCATCGAAAGGAAAGGTACTCTGGGTTAGTGAAATCAAACCCACTGACCAGAGCGGTATTAAAATAACACTCAGACAATCACTGATAAAAACCGCTTTCTGCTTATTTGTTTTATTTCTTAATTTCTTATAATTATTATAATGAAAGAGAAATCCAATCAAAATACTACTTAATGCTGAGAAAAACCAGATATAGAAACCTGAAAAGAATTCAGTAAAATGTTGATATATCTCCCAAAACCAGAAGATACCAATCACTGAAACCAGAAATACGCCCAGACCCAACCCAAGTGAAATAGAATGGATATAATGAAGTCTTCTATTATACTCCGTTCCATTTAATTTGAAAAAGAAAAATAAATTTGCAATGTAGTTGCATAAAAGACCAGAATTTATAGCCAATATGGAAAATATACCAGATGTTGATTGCAATCCAACAAACTCGTGGGAAAATGGTGGCCCGCCCGACGTTGTATACATTCCCCAAAGTAAAAAATGGCTCAACACAAAGATTATATAGGAAAGTAATTGAAAACCGGATAAAGTTATAAATTGGATTATATTTTTTTTCTCATTCAATCTCGTCTTAACCTTACCCCCTCCAAACTTTCCATCACTTATTCTCTATTAATTTAAAAATATAAATTTTCTGGTACACTCATTTATTATCCACTTGTTGAATAATCTGTAAAAGGAGATTGC
Organism: Candidatus Helarchaeota archaeon; assembly: GCA_016840125.1. Next base: position 3,085 of record JAEOSY010000599.1, read on the forward strand.
CTCCAACTCAATAAGATAGTAATAATAAGTAGGCTAAATCGAATGGAAATGGCTTGCTTTCTACTTAAAATTTGGCAAATAGAATTTAAACTTATAACCCTTAACGGAGGACAATTTTTGAAAAATAAAAAATGAAGAAAAATTTTAATTCAGGAAAGATTCCATTTTTTTAATGTATTTCCCGATTTCGCGGTGGAAGTACATGCGGGATTTGGGGACTTGCACAATCAGGAAAAGGGTGGTATTTACTACTTTACTTGGGATCGGTTGTAGAATGAGCTTATAATCGGAATATTTGATAGTGAGTTCCTCGATAGTCTTTGGAAAGTTATCCAACTGTTGAAACACAGTACCAATTTGAATCATCTGAGATCGGAGGGACTCCGGCAGATCGCCGTTGATCGCGGGTCCAACGAATTGCCCCGCTTTGGTCAGGCAGCATCCGATCAGTTCGACTTCCTCATACATCTCATCTAGAATATATCGTATAATTTCTATTTTCTTATTCACGATATCACCTAAACATCTTAGAGGAGTAAGCAGGGGTGGTTTTAAAGGGTTCACGGGACAATACGAGAACTGAAACCTCACGTATCATGCTCGGTTAGGGATTATTTTATGAATATAAAAGTTTCAGATATCTCTCTGGGTAGAAAGAGAAATCCGATTAAAGTGATCCCCTTGTCCTTTAATGGTACTCTAATTTGTTTTTACTCTCTATTTTGCGCATTTTGAAAAAAATGTGAATTTTTTCAGTTTGCGTAACAAAATCTTTTGCGCTTTTTACCGGGGTGGATGAATATGCGAAAATCACCAAATTCTTTATAAGACTCACTTTTACTGTTTAAGAAATGGACACTTTTAGTCACATCTTGATCGCATGGTTGCTAGTTGGAAAGTTCGACCCCATCCTAGGGGCTTTTGCTGGATTCATGGCGCTATTTTTGGATCTAGATGTTCTTTTATTTCCCCTCGCAAAGAAATTTCCGATATTTGAACATCGTGGTATCACTCACTCAATCCCAGCTGCTCTGATTTATACCACAATCATCTCCATAATTTTTATACTAATAACTGGATTAAATTTTCTTGCTGTCTTAGGTGCCGGACTTATAGGTGCGCTAATGCACATTCTTGGGGACTCAATAACCACTTACGGTCTGGGCGCCTTCTGGCCCTTTCGTAAGAAGTATATTAAACTTGATATTATTCTGGGAATCGACCCCCTCCTCTTAATCCTTAGCATCCCCTCACTCGGTATTTTTCATATTTCTTATCAAAACAATAATCTCGGTTTGTATAATGCGATGTTTTGGATAGCAGGAGTTTATCTTATCACGTATCTAGGAATTCGAGTTATTTTAAAACTCGCTGTTTACTTCAAGTTCAAATCGAAATCACTACCAACGCTGAATTGGTTTAAATTCACATTAATTTACGAATCACCCCTAAAAAAGGGTGATTATGAATATCAGGAGCTTCAATGGCAGAAATATAACCTCATTACAAAAAAGTTTTCCCCCAAAAGAAGCTTCCTCTTCCCAAAAATCAATCCAGAACCTCCTTTAAACACAGATGACGAGTTAATTGCGTATTCCCACAAATTAGAGCCAATAAAAAGAATTTTTCGCCCGATTTTCTATCACATTTGCCGAATAATCCGCAAAACTGGTGATGAAACTGCACTCTTTTGGTCCTCAGTAGAACATGAATACATGGGTGTGTTAGTTGTTCTACAGCGGGATGGTAGTTATAAGATCGAACGCATTTACCCCTATAAAAGAGTAGATTAGCGTAATTTTACGTCTTTTTTTTATCATGCTAGAGAATTAAAATTTACTTACACTAGTCTGTAATAAAGAAATTTTATAGATAATATTAAAATCGTTGGAACCCACAGTTCGGAATAGTTGTGATGATAATGCCTCAGGAGATTCAGTTTGATAAGTTGAAAGTTCCAAGCGAAGGAGAGCGGATCACCATTCAGGGAGATCAACTGGTTATACCTGATAAACCAATTATCCCCTATATTGAAGGTGATGGTATCGGTTCAGATATTACACCCACTATGCGGAAAGTGCTTGACACCGCCGTTGAACATGCATATAAAGGGAAGAAAAAAATAATTTGGTTTGAAATTTTCGCTGGTGACAAAGCGCAAAACCTCTACGGCGAGGTCTTACCGCAGGATACCTATAAAGCTATTGAACACTTTGTAATTGCCATAAAAGGACCACTAACAACTCCCGTTGGAGGCGGGTATCGTAGTTTAAATGTAACTTTACGTCAAAAACTTGAATTATATTCATGTATTCGTCCCGTCAAATATTATAACGGCGTCCCGAGCCCTGTTGTGCAACCAGAGAAAATGGATGTTGTGATTTTTCGTGAAAATACAGAGGATGTCTATGCGGGGATCGAGTGGCAGGAAGGATCTAAAGAAGCTTTAGACCTGATCCAGCTATTGAAAGATAAGTTTGGAGTTACAATCATTCCTAATGACTCAGGAATTGGGATAAAACCCATTAGTATTTCTCGTACCAGACGACTCGTTCGTGCCGCAATTAAGTACGCGATTAAATATCATTTAAAAAGCGTCACTCTCATGCATAAAGGGAATATCATGAAATTTACAGAAGGCTCCTTCCGCGATTGGGGATATCAACTCGCAAAAGAGGAATTTGGAGACCAAATAATCACAGAAACCGAACAATGGGACAAATTCAATGGGAAAGTACCTAAAGGTAAGGTTCTGATTAAAGACCGCATTGCTGATAGCATGTTCCAACAGATCCTCACCCGCACTGATGAGTATGATGTAATCGCTACCCCAAACCTGAATGGGGATTACATCTCGGATGCCGCTGCAGCCCAAATTGGTGGATTAGGTATGGCTCCTGGTGCTAATATTGGGGATTTTATTGGGTTATTCGAAGCCACTCACGGTTCCGCTCCAAAATACACGGGTCAGGATAAAGTAAACCCTTCATCTATAATCCTATCCGGCATGCTTATGTTGCGGTATATGGATTGGGATGAAGCAGCAGACCTCATCGAGCAGGCCATTGAAGAAACCATTCAACAGAAGCGAGTTACCTATGATCTCGCCCGACTCATGGATAAGGTTACACCGATTAAATGTTCTGAGTACGGCGATGCGATCTGCGAGAATATACGTAAAAAATAGAAGACCTTTCATAAAAAAAGAAAAAAATTATGGATATTTTGCCCCGCATTTCGGGCAGCTTGTGACTCCATCGGGCACTTTCGAGAAACATTTCTGGCAGCGTAATACTGGGGGATGGGCTGCGAACCAATCCTTGAGTTTTTCATTAAGTTCCTTGGGTAGATTATTTTCATATTTGAAATTACTCTCCTTATCAATGACAAATCCAAATAGGAATGCTAGATAGATGTCATCGAACAGACTTAGTAGTGGTTTCGAAACTACCGCTGATATAAACATGAAGATTATAGCTCCTGCGACAATACAGATTATCATTGCAGTAAATGCATCGACGAGGACCCACCAACTAGATGGTAAAAGTAAAAAGATTCCAAATCCAAAGATTGCCCCGCCAACACCAAAGAGTAAAACGATTAGAAATTTCAAGACCCCGAAGACTTTTCCGACTCCCCATTCTTTTAAAAGTACATCTACCCAATTATCAAAGAGCCGATGGGCCGATCGTTTTATCGCAGTCGTTGCAGGTACGTCTTCAATTACAATCGATGGCAAAGTGAAGTAATTAACGTATTTCCAGACGGTTCCGATAAGCCCATCTGCCAAGCGGAATCCGCCACCTGTCCATCCGGGTTTAACTCCTGACTTTTTCGCAGCGGCTTGCAATAGCATTCTCACGAATCGAATAATCGCAGAAAATGTCGCATACAATGCAATATCGGGTAATTGATATGTGGCGATCGCGATTCCATCGCGGAAGGTGGGATCCTTCTTTCTATACCAAATATATGCTACACTATAAACAATCGCGTTGAAGAAAAAGGTATTAATGTAGATATAGAAAAATAGCCCAAAAACAAACAAGAAGGCTGGAACATAGTGATACCATAATGGATTCAGCGCTGGAACTGTGTATGCCACGATTTCTAACGCCATTATTCCACCTAGGGCTGAAATGATACCAATAAAGAAGACTTTCATGAAACCTGGAAATAGTAGATGCTTTTCCTCGTGCGTTACCTGTCCTGTGATTTTCAAAATACCTCCTGCTAATTCAAGCCGCGTTTTCCAAATGGTAAAATACAAAATTGTCAAAACACTGCTCACTATTGCGGCGATAAGCGGAATAAGAAGGAGATTATCCCACGTTCCGAAGAGAATAAACGCTACAACAAAGAAAACCCACATCAATATCGTGCTTAGGAGAATTGAGAATTTCAGTAAACCGTATGCATGATTTTTTACTAAGCGGATTATTATTAAAATTGTGCAAATGATTGTACCAAGTGCTACAAGCGCAAAGATTAAAACTGGAATCGTAAACTCCGATACTAGAAATGATGAGAGCCATAAAACCATGTCAACCTCTGTTCCATAGAGATCAACTAGGCAAATAATACCAATAAGAATAAAGATAACCCATGATCCGACCAAAACGATAAATTTTCCCTTGGGCAAGGTTACCGGAACTTTTCCTTCTAAAAATGCTTCAATTCGGGCTTGTTTCTCCGCTTCTTCTGACATTTTATTCACAACTTAGATGTGCTATTTAAATACATTTTTCAGGCAGGCTTTTGCGATAAGATGAAAGGAGTCTTCAACTTTATCGCCTGTTTTTGCAGAGGTCTCGAAAAACGCTAGCGCATTTGTACCTTTCATCAATTGATTCCCCTCCTCACATTCGACTCGACGCATCTTCTGTAAATCATTTTTGTTTCCAAGAATTATGTAAGGAACCTTCGATTTGAGAGTGCTCTGAAGATCCTCTAGGAATACAGGAGCTTTCGTAAAAGTGGCAGGACGCGTGATATCATAAACGATTATTGCTCCATTAGTGCCCTTATAAAACATCTGGCGCACGTTGTTGAACTTCTCTTGCCCCCCAACATCCCAAAACATCAGCTGACATTCATATACTGTCGAATCGTTCTCTAATGTTATCGTCAAATCTTTGAGGAGAATATTGACTCCAATGGTACTAATATAATCCTTTGCAAACTTTTTCAATATAAATTGATTAATCAAGCTCGTCTTTCCAACGCCGCTTGCGCCAATTACTGCGATTTTGAAGTTATACTGGGGCACCATCATCACCGGAAAAGTCCACTTTAGTTTTATTACTTTCCAACAAAAACCTTTCGATGGGAATCATCTTAGTTGAATTATTTCAGTATGTGTGGAATCAGAGGTAAGGTATAAGACTCCTACCGAATCCGAGGTAATGAACGAGTTGGTTGCGGATCCAGGGTTGATAAGAAGAAGATTTTTTTCGTTTTTGATAGATGATTTATGAGTATGTCCATGAATTATTATATTTACACCCGACTTTTTAAATTCCTTAATCTTGGACCCCCAACCCAAGTTGTGAATTACTTTTATAATACGATCTTCAAATTTCAGAGTCGCCACTTTCGTCAACTTATTTTTAAGAATACTAGGGTCCATATTTCCATAGCAGCCTGTAACTGGGGCGAATTTTTGTAAATCTTCCTCTCCTCATCTCATTATGGGAATCTTCAATAGTCGTTCCCATAATAATCAATTAGAATTATTAGTAAATAATTGTATATCTAAGGCAAATAAAACTTTGAGCTGATTCGGTGAAAAAAGGTCAGAAATTGCTTCGCGAAGGAATTCTGCTGATAGAACAAGGGAAATGGGCCAAAGCAATCCGAAAACTGGAACCCGCCTTAGAATTTTTTATTGCGAGTAAAAATCAGGAGCTGAATGCACTTTGCCGTTCTTTTTTAGGAGTTGCGTATCGCCCAGAAAAGCGTTATAAAGAAGCTTTAGACCAATTTAATGAGTTATTAAAAGTTGTAACCGAGATGAAGGATGATTTTGGTATTGCTCAGGCCTTGCTTGATATAGGAATAACCTTATCGCTGCAAAAAGAGTATAACGGCGCATTAGATTATATGAAGAAGTGTTTAAAGATAGTAAAAGAAAAATTAAAAGATAAGGATGTAGAATCCAAAACTCTAGCGAACCTTGGAGGGATTTACCTCTTGAAAGGTGACTTTGACGCAGCATTTTCCGCTTATAAGGAGGGAGCAGCAATAGCCGACGAAGTGGACTATATTGAAGGTTCCTCTGAATGTTTAAGGGGACTAGCAGAGGTATATGAGAAACAAGGTCAAATTGAACGGGCGGAAAAGTATTATCAGAGAAGTATAGGATTCTTCAGATTATTAAGAATGGAACGAGAGGAAGCTAATATTTTACTACGCTTGGGAGTTATATACTCACAATTAGGTAAAATTAAGGATGCAATTTTTTATTTCAAGCAGTCAAAGAAATTGAATAAGAAACTGGGGGATCTTTTAGGGGAAAATTTTTGTGAAAAAAACTTAAAAGCTCTACGAGAAAAAATAAAAGAAGCGAATCTTAAGAAATAATTACACTACCAAACCTTCTTTCTGTGGGGCGGTTCTATGCAATTGGAATGGGAGATATTTTTGCATGAGCTCTGGTTTGCATCTAGAGTAACTGCAACGGTTCTGTGCATTATTTTTGCAGGCTATTTTTGGAATCGCCGCCGTCACACCGACTTTAAAGCGACTCGACAGGTATTATTAGGGCAAGGGCTCTTTGTTTTCTGTTTTGGGCTCACTCGCACCTTATTTGGGATTTCAGATCTGTTTTCAGATAAAAGTTATTACGCAGATATAATACTCTCTAAAAATGTTTTTCTTTCCAACCTGTTTTGGAAAATATCCACACTGGTTGGAATATTAGGAATTATATGTCTACTGCTTGTTATCGAAACATATCTAGTTAAATCACGATATGTTTTCACGGTCATTGCGGCTACCGGTTTAACCATTGCAATGGTTTCTCCCGATATTGATTTCTCGAAAATGGTTACATATATTACTCTTCCACTTGCAATGATTGCACTCATATTTCTGTATTTTTACCTTCTTTACAAGGGATCGGGGGTAGTTCGTAAGAAAGCAGGAGTAAGTATCATTGGTTTATTCCTTTTAGGGGCCGGAACCTTGCTGGGTATCACTCCTGCGCTCACGATCCTGAATACAATATTTGGATCCTTCCCTGAGTTTATTTCTGTAGTTATCCTAACGGCTGGCTTAGCAATTTATACCTATACTAATGTTAAAGAATGAGGTGAATGAGAGATGGTTTTAACAATTGAAATTATATGGCACGAGCTTGAAACTGCGGCTAAGATAACCACCTTTCTCTTATGCATTCTTTTTGCAGGATATTTCTTGAAACGTCGACGAACCACTGAATTGAAAGAAACACGTATGGTTTTTCTCGGTCAAGCCTTATTCGTCTTAAGTTTCGGTTTAACTCGCCTTCTCTTTCTTATTGCAGATTATTTTTCTGAAGATATATCTCTAAATCTAGTTCTTTGGGTTGATAAGGATCTATATTTTCTTATCTGGAAGATTTCTACAGCGATCGGTATCCTCGCAATTATTTTCCTCCTAATTGTTATTGAATCATATCTAGTAAAAAATTCCCGTTATTTTTTCTCCATCGTTGCGTCAATAGGTTTAATATTCGTCCTTGCGGCACCAGATATCGACTTTGGTCGTCCCGTCACTTATATCACCCTTCCTATTGCCATGGGTGCGGTTATATCCTTATACGCATATCTTTACTTTAAAAGCAGTGGGGTTCTTCGACGAAAAGTCCAAATGAGTTTGAATGGGTTCATTATTTTTGGAATTGGCGTGGTTGCTGACACCCAGATTGGTCAGTCCGTTTTGAATCTCTTCGTTCCTTTTGATCCTACGATCATCTCCGTTACTATAATGGCCCTAGGGCTGGCCCTTTACACCTACTATAACATCAAAGACTAGTTATGAATGCAGAATCGAAAAAATAGCTTAAAAAAAGGAAAAAGAAATTAATAGAGAATTTTTTTTCTGCTTTTCAACAGGATGACTGCCAAAAATGTTGCTGCGATGAGTCCAACCAACGTAGAAATCAGTTCAAACCCTGGAATAGGGGTAGGACAATTAATACCCGTTGCACCCGTAATGATGAGAGTGATTAAGGCTGGTATGGAGCCTGAATAATAGCTTACTCTTATATAATACCATCCACTGACTAAAGTGGATTCGGTGCATACATCGTCAACACCTGAACTCGAACTCGAATCGACCGAAGTGCGAGATGGATCGTAAAGTCTTAGGTCGAGATCATAACCCGAATACCAAGTTAAAGTCACTGATAAACTATCTCCATAGGAACAACATATTTTGTAATAGACATAACTGGTCGTTAACAGACTTTCATTTGTTGTACCGTTTTGTACCTCTGTGGCAGATGCGAAGGACGTTCCATATCCAAAAGACGTCGGTAGCGTGATGAAAAGTGCAAGTAGACCGCAGAGGGTTGCCGTCAAAATTAGTCTTTTTCTAAGATCCTTTTTCATGAATTTTACCCCTTCATGGAAGGTTAATCGGTACCTTAATCTGAGCAATTACTACTATAAGAAATCTATGTTTGAGATTGAAACAGATAGCTATAAACACTAGAAATGGAATCGTTTTAAAATCAATTCGTTAGCCCTTTAAGGAATTAAGGCTTAAGATTAGTACGTTATCTCGTCCAATTTTTTTTGTCCCGAACCACGGAAGATTTTTTCAAGAGAATTTTTCAAGTCTTTCTTTGTTTTGTACTCTCTTTCTGGCAATTTCGATAATATTTTATTAGCTCGGATGCGTTTATCGTTTTTTAAATCAATTATTTTCCAACCGTGAGCTGCCAATAGCTCCTGTTTCGTGATTGGATATTTACGGTATTCATCTATCGCCACCATCATTGAACCTACTTCAAACTTTCCAGTTGTATTGATCAACCGCCCTGTATCATCGAATGCCTTCATCCGGGCAGCATCATGGGTTTGCCTCTGTGTGTGGAAAGTAACATAAGTAGTCCGTGGCAGTTGTACTGCGCGTTGATGGAGTGATTTCACCTCACGATCATCGAATTCCCATTGATTTTTCTCACCCAATCCAAAAACGCGCGTATATGAGATATTTGCAGAGTAGACTGGCATTTCTTGTGAGATATCCGTACAGTGTGTTATTTTATGACGCGATAAAATTTCCTTTAGATGAGCTCTTTCAGGGCTTTGGGTCCATGTCTCCCCTCTTGGCTCCCAAACCAGTTCAATCGATGAACTATCGTAATGTGAAAAAAAAGTATCCGCAAATTGCAGGTTCTGGGAAGTCGGGGTAAATTTTGGTGGCGTCTGAATGACTAAGGCAATGGCTTGCAAGGCTTTGCATATCTCTAGCATTTTATCCATTGATTGAAAATTTGATTCTATGCTCCCCAATGTATTTTGGTGTGAGATCTGCCTTGAACATTTGACTGCAAATTGAAAATCCTTAGGCACCCGCGTTCGCCACGAGTACACATCTTTCATAGATGGTGTATGATAAAAGGTGTTATTAACTTCCACAAAGTTAAAGACCGTCGCATAATCCGCAAGCCTATCACTTCCTGACCGAAATTCTCGATCCACCTGCCAATAACTCCACCCACCACACCCGATATATAATTCTTTCACAGTTAAGCCTCGTATTTGATAAGAATTATAATCCTATAAAAATAGACACACCATTTAAAGTAATTATATTTGAATGCTAAAATATTCACCATCTAAAAACTGAAGTTAATAAGGGAGTAATAATAATTCATAGCTCGGGAACAAAATGACTATCATGTTATTATTAGCGGGGGTTGCCCCTAAGATACCGGGACGCCTCGTTAAGGTTTGGGCCGACTGGGTTGAAGTAAACACGTATACTGTAAATAAACTTGCGTATATTTCGGAAATACCCGAGGATCAAAGGACCGAATCCGGTGAAAAATATCAAGGACCCGTTTTCTATGAAAATGCGCGCATTAAACCCACTTATATAATTATTGGGAAATTAATTGAGGGTGATACTAAGGTATCTTTTGATACGAGAAGCGGTCGTTTTAATCCTCTAGAAAAAGGATTTCTTAAGAATTTACGAATTAAAGCCAATTCTGTGATGCTAGTAGATGAAATTGAAATTATCCCTCTTAACGAGGAGGTAATTTCCGATATTAAAGAAAAAACGAAACAATTGACAGCAAAGTGGGAAAAATTCGAAGAGGAACATCAATTCACTAATAAAAAAGAAATTGAGATAATAAAGTTAGATGAAAAAAAGAAGAATCTTCGAAAGTTACTCTTTGAAAAATCTGAAGAGAATCTCAAGTAACTGAAGTAAGGCGTACCAAAAAGTATAATAATACGCGAAATCTTTAAAACTAAAAAGAACGTGGGCATAGTATTTATGTCAAAATCACTGAGAAAATCAACGATAGAACTAACCTGTCCGCAACTTGGCACGTCCGACTATCTATCCTATGATGAAACCACTACTTTTAACGACATCATAAACCAGCTTAAAGGAAAATACGAACAAGAGGTTTTGATTTATATTAATCAGAATTTTCAAAATATCCGTCGCGAGATGTCCCTAGATGAAGTAACGGTGAAACTCCATTACATAGATAAAAAGGGTATTCGGCAAACTGTCGGACTATTCACAAAGGTGTCAGAGCTCCGCAAAAAGTTCTCCAAAATCTATTGGGAAGCAGAACCTATTGGAGGCACTACTTATCTCGAAACGAGTTTTTGCTGAACACGCATACGATTTATGTAATCGCCCCGGGTACTATAAATCCACATGGCAGCTCTTCAGTAAGACGGAACCCATCAAAGGCGTTTATGGTCATTTTATGGATCCGAAAGGGCGGGTCATTGTTATTAAGATGCTTTTTAACGAAGGATATCCTGAAAACCCGCCCATTGTCATGACAACTCCCCCTATACGCGATGTATGCTTTGATAATCAAGGTATACTCAATTTTGCCAGTCGGAAGGGGTTGTTTGTTTGGAAAAAATATAAACGATACTCCAATCCATTGGTTTATTTAGCCGATGAGTTAGCAAATAAATATAATACAATTTGAAGAGGATCTTTTTGAACGTCAATATTTCATCCACCCCGTTATTGAAGTGTAGGGAACTTGTGCAAGATTTCCGGAAACCTCATTCCGCCTTCAAAGAGATGGGTGGATATTTAATCGGAAGTTATGATGGAAATTTCACAATTACTGATTTTATTTTAGATCGTAATGCCGAATCAACAGGTACTCGTATTAAATTAAGTGCTGAATGTTATCACGAAGTCGAACAGATCCTTATCCAAAAACCTGGTTTTGATTATATTGGTACATGGCATGTACATCCTGGAAAGTCCAAACCAATACATTCCCATACTGATGAATCAACTCTTTTCTTGGAGAAACTCGTAATTAAAACCGACAATCCGAAAGAGTTTCGCTGTCCCCGAATCCACCTGATCTTTAATGAAGATTTAACTCAAATCACCACATACACTTTGCGTATAAAACTTGATTATGAACTATACGATTTGTGGCATGCGGATAAAAACCTCCAAGATAGCGATATTGATAGAACTGATGAGATAATAAAACGCCTCCAAATTGTAAAGAAAGGATTACAGGGTTTTAAAAAGGAACCGAGGTTAAAAGTATTAGAGGATTGTTATTATGAATTAGGCGAAGTCCGCCGTGAAGTTGACGAATTAATCGACATTGCTGAGGAAATGTCCGATTTTCATGAAATATTGCAGTTAATAACAAAGGAGAAAAAAAGTATTGAATCCGAAATAAGATCTAAAATCAAAACAGGGGCGAAAAACGGAATATTAGTAAGGAATGGGGAACAAAAAGTTAATCTAATTGACTATCGCCCGAATTTAATAAGCCAATATCAAGAGAATAGTGAATTGTTAGGGTTTTGGAAGCATTACGTACTGGATTCGCCGCCTACCGAGTTCCAAGAGATTTTTCTTACCAATTTTTTTATAAAAACTGGCGAAGATTACATCACCACGTACCTATATATTCTCTCAAGTCCAGCAGACATTACTTTTTTTGCATTACATTTTACTGAATACTCAGGAATTCTCTTTGAAGAAGTGGAAATCGTGTTAGAGGAGATGTAATAAATGAAAGTTCTATTCCAAAATACAGATACAGGGGATAACTTTGATATAGATCTCACCAACGAATCCATGCGTATTCGAGACGTTGCGGTAAAATTGATGGCACAGTATGAGATTACAAAACCCCCCATATTTTTTACCCTCTTCAAAGAGAATCCAACAAAAGAAACCATTTTAGAAGAGGATGATCTATTAAAAACAATAATTGAAAAGAAGCTAGATGAAAAAACACCGATTTGGTTTCGATCCTCAGAACTCCATCCCGACATGGTTTATAAACTGAGGATTGAACGCTTTTCGATGTCAGGTTATAAAATTCCTGAAATAAGTCAGAAGTCCGTACTTATTGCAGGTATCGGTTTAATTGGAGCACCTCTCGCAACCCATTGCGCAACAATCGGTATAAAAAAACTCTTTGTCCTAGACTATGGTTCAGTTGATTGGTATAACATCTATCGGCAACCCCTCTATTATAAAAAGGATGTTTTTCAACCCAAGGTCAACGTTGGACGAGAAAATCTGGAGGCGTTCGGTGGCATCGAAGTAATCCCGATCCATATAGAAATTCCCAGTTTTATTTCGAGTTACCAAAATACTAAAGGTGTTGAGTCTGCCCTCAAAGACATAGAGGCTTATATTAAACAAGCTGACTACGTCATTACCGCCTTGGACACCTTTAGCGCTCGGATGACAATTCAAACCTTGGCCCTCGCTAACCAAAAACCTTTAATTAACACTGCCGCTGGTCTCATTGGAGGTATCGTCCAGCTTGTGCGCCCCAAAATTGACCCGTGTCTCGCTTGTGGGGTATATTTCGACCGAACGCAAGATATAGGTGCTTGTACTCTAGCCACCTTTGGCACTCCTAAAGTTATTGCAGGTCTTGCTATTGATCTACTGCTCGATATAATTGAAGATCGCGTTATTGAATTCAATCACCTTAAATTTTCTCCCAATTATACAATTGAAACGGGATTGTTTGAAAAGGGATCGTCCTGCCCATTCTGTGATACCCCTGATGGAATCATCCATTCTTATAAAAACAAAAACTCCCTCCCTTTCTTGGAGTGGTTATATAAAACTCCTTAACTATCTGGATGGAATCGCTGATAGCGTCTTAAGTCTCTGCGTTTTCGTTCCATAGATACTTCCTGTTTTTTTCGTATGATTCGGTTTTCATAGAAAATGTCCCCTATCGTAACAATTATTACAATAGATATAGCAACAATCAAGAAAATTCCCCCTAGAATGGCTCCTTGCTCAACTATCGCCCATATCGCAAAAATTATGAATGCCAATAGAATTAGGGTTAGAATATACATTTTTTTAGTAAATAAATCTTTGTATATTTTTCTCTGTGCAGGATCTTTGGCCACTAATTCTCTTATCCGTTCTCGTCTCCTATTACGTGCTTCAAAATACTTCCGATCCTTTCTGAAATACTTCCGCGCGCGCCACTTTATATGTGATGGTGGATATTTCGTTGAGAACCACACAAAATCAACTATTACTATAAAGAAACTATAGCATATGAAAAATATCCCCCAGCCAATCGACATCAAATTCCAAGTCATCAAAGGAATAAATAATAGTGCCGAAACTAAAGCCACACATAAAATTCCAAATAAAGTAGATCCGAAAAAGTAATATTTCCTTCTCCTCCGATGACTATCCACATGTTCTGAAGTGTCCCTCAACTTAATTAACCCCGAATCTTGCTGATTTTTTTTCATATTAATCTAATTAATTATAACTTATAAACCTTAAACCGGTTTTTGACATTCGTAAAAAGTTAGGGAAGGGCATTGACTACTGATTTCGAACTTAAAATTTTTATAGCAATGATTAGAAATTAAGAGCTATTATTTTAATTTCAGCTTAGTCATGGTGGAGATTATGGACGAAAAATTAAAAGATCTATGTTCGAATATCTATCTTAATACAGCAATGACGACCGTAGAGGTACTACGGGAAGATATGGGGCTTGCAAGGGCGATCGAAATCTCTTCAAAAATTTGGGCACGGCTTGGTATTAAACTTGCTCCTATCCTTAAGGAAAAATACGAGCTGACAGAACCCACTATCCCTAAAATGATTGAAATGCTGAATACTTTTCTACAGGAAGTATTATGCTTTGAATCCTCTGTTACTGAATCTTCGGATGATAAGGCCATGATTACAATCAAGCCTTGTTTTGAATGGATCAAATTCAAAGAAAATCGTCTGCCCCCGTTATGCTATCGCATGTGTTATCCCATGATCGAGAGTATCGTCAAGCAATTAAATATGGAGCTAAAGTTCCAACCTGGTGCACAGATGCGACAGGGTGCTGACCGGTGTGAATTAATTTTAACGAAATAATACAATAATTTCAACTCCAGCTTCCCTTTTTTTGATTCAAATAATTAGCTCTATCCAAATTGCACTTTAAGGAATGCTTTAATAACTTACTAATTTTTATGATTAGTACCAAAATTATCAGTAGAGGTTATAGTATGGATTTAAATTTAAAAGGGAAAACTGCCATTGTGACCGGTGGGGCAAGTGGAATTGGTCGCCAGGCATGTATAGACTTTGCTGACGAAGGAAGTAATGTCATTATTGCAGATATTAATGAGGCCGGTGCTCAAAAGGTCGCTCAAGAAATTGAAGCAAAAGGTGGAAAAGCCATTGCAATAAAATGTGATGTGACGAGTACAGACGAAGTTAAGACCACCGTTCAAAAATGTATGGATAGCTTTGGACGAGTAGATATCTTAATCTGTAATGCTGGAATATTAAGGGATGGTATGATCCATAAAATGTCTGAAGATGATTACGACCTAGTCTTAGACGTAAATTTGAAAGGATATTGGCGATTTTGCAAAGAAGCCGTCCCAATCATGAAAAAACAACGATATGGAAAGATTGTCATGATTGCTAGTATGGCATACAAGGGAAATCGCGGTCAAAGTAATTACGCCACCGCAAAAGCTGGTGTTGTTGGCTTATGCAAAACCATTGCCCAGGAAGTTGGCTATCTCGGAATTACCTGTAATACCATTGCACCTGGTCTCGTTCACACTGCACTTACCGACTACTACGTTAAAGATGAAAAATTACGAACTGGAATAGAGAAAAATCTTATTTTAGTGCGACAACCTGAAGTGGGCTCCAAACTCGGCACTACAAAAGATATCTCAAATTCTATTCTCTTCTTCTCCTCAGATGTTTCCAGCTATATCACGGGGGAAGTACTCCAAATCGCTGCCGGGCGCAAAATGTAAAATTTTATTTCTCTTCTCCTTTTTTCTCCCAATCATCCCCCAAAAAATTGATTCATCCCCAATCTTCAACTATCAAACCATTCATTTTACATATACTTTATATACAAATATCTACTATAACCATATGATTATAAAAAAATCATATGGATTTAGGTTCTCATTATTGGGTGTTTCTAATGGAAGTTAAGAAAGTACAAGAAGTTAAGGGCTCCTACTATATTTATTTGCCCAAATCTTGGTGTAAAAAGTATATTATCAAGCCTTCCCTTAAAGAAGTTCAATTAAAAGTGAACGACGATGACTCAATTTTGGTTCTCCCACGCACCCGCCAGATCTCTGAAAACTTAGAGATTTCAATTCAAATTAACCGAGATACAAATGAGGATTCCTGCTTAAATAGTCTCTTAGCTGCCTATATTGTCGGTGTGGATTACATTATATTAGAAACCTCTGATAAAATGTCATTAAATCTCCGTTCTCGCGTAGCGAAGTTGCTCAAGCCCTTGCTCGGGTTTGAAACAATAGAAGAGTCAAGCACGAGAATTGTTATTCAAGAAGTAAGCACCACTTTAAAACTAGATGGAATGATGCGTCAGCTCTTGGCTAAAGTGGAAGTCCATTTAAATGATATCAATGATCTTATGGAAAGTTTGAATATTACCGACGCTAAAATTGTAAGAGATAAGGACGATGAAATCGATAAGTTCAGATACTCGATAGAACGGCAAGTCCATCAAATTCTACGCCAACCTCACCTCGCCCGCGAAATGAAAATAACTCCCATTGAATGTCTCCACTTTAGCCAATGCACCAAATACTTAGAACGGATTGCTGATCATGGCGTAGGAATTGCAAATCTTATTATTGATGAACAGAAACCCTCTGCAGATCTACTGAAAATCTATAAGCAGGTAAGCGATCTCTACAATCAGGTAAAATCTAACTTTTACCCCGAAGATGTCGAAGCAAACTACGATATTATTGGAGCGCATTACGAAATTATCAATAAGTTAGACGAAATCGAACTAAAAAGCAAAGAAGACCAACCGTTTGCCATACATCTCAAAAGGATATGCAGCTATTGCTCCGATATTGCTGAGGTCCGCATCAACTCCTTCGTTTTCAAGGATGCCCATGGACCTGCTTCCTCCAGCTAGCTCTTTTTTTTTTATCATAATGAGAACTTTCAAATAGCCATGTTCTTATTCTAAAAAAAAATAGATTGACATTTGTGATTCACTTGACCTCTATAAAAACGAGGTTTTTGGTAATATGAAAGTAGGAACCCTTCCCCGAGGCTCCGCCCGTACTTATCCTGAGGAAGAAGCTTTAATATTCGAAGATAAGAGGGTAAATTTTTCCACTTTTTGGGATCAAGTAAATAATATCAGTCAGAACTTTTTAAAGCTTGGAATTCAGCCGGGAGATCGCGTAGCACTTCTCCTCGAGAATTGGCTTGAATATCATTATTCCTATTATGCCTTTCCCTTGGTGGGGGGGGTCACCACTCCATTCAACTACTTCATGTCTAATGATGAGCTAGTTTACTGTGTCAATTATAGCAAACCAAAGTTCCTTCTGTATCAACCCTCCTTTGAAAAACAAGTCCAACTCTTTAAAAAGAAGACTTCAAGTATAGAACATTATATCTCCACCGAAGAATTCCAATCCATGATCACTGAAAGTCCTTATACTGAACCTCGCAGACCTCCTAAGTTTTCGAAACGCGATACTTGCTATATTATTTTCACCGGGGGAACTACTGGTTACCCGAAAGGCGTCATGTTGAGTCATAATAACATCATTTCTATGATTGCCATGGCTGGGACCATGCTTGTCTCCGGATCCAAACAGTTCAAGGCCTCCTTCTTGGAAGAGGAATTCAAGAAAAAGATGATGACTGCCCTTCCCTTGTTTCATGGGGCCGGTTTATTCTTGAGCTTATGCTCAATGTTCGCAGGACTCACCTTCGTCACCCAGAGAAAATTCAGTGTGAAGGTTACTCTCGAGACGATCCAAAACGAACGTATTACTTATCTTTCCTTAGTGCCCACCATGCTGAAGCGGATCATAGACAGCACCCACCTCCAAGATTACGACTTACGGAGCCTTCGTAGTGTTACTTACGGCGCGGCCCCCATCACTCCTACTATCCTCAAACAAGTCCTTGATACATTCCCAAATACAGACTTCACTCAAGTTTTTGGACAGACTGAAGCATCTCCCGTTCTCACCATAATGAGCGCAATCGACCATGCCAAGGCGCGAACTAATCCCAAACTCCTCGCTTCTGCTGGGCGCGCTCTACCCGGTGTAACCATAAAAGTCGTAGATTTTGATGGGAACGAAATGCCGCGCGGTCAATTCGGGGAGATTGTTGCCCAAGGTGAAAATATCATGCAGGGGTACTGGGACATGCCTGATAAAACCGCCCAAACCCTTCGGGATGGCTGGCTTCACACTGGCGACCTTGGCTATATGGATGAAGAAGATTACGTCTATATCACCGGGCGCGGGAAGGATATGATTGTTTCAGGCGGCGAGAACATCTATCCCATTGAAATTGAGGATGTTATTCTGACCCATCCCGATGTAATGGAATGTGCCGTGATTGGTATTCCGGATGCACAATGGGGAGAAGCTGTATGTGCAGTGGTTTGCCTCCGATCGAAAATCATCTCAGGGATTGATTGCACCGAAGAGGATATCATTACCCATGCTAAATCAAAAATCGCCCACTATAAGGCTCCAAAAAGAGTCATCTTCAAACGCAAATTACCTAAATCGCCCCAAGGCAAAATCCTGAAACGGAAACTCCGTGATCCTTTCTGGAAGGACGAAGAACGACAAGTACATTAATAATTCTTGCTTTTTAGGTCTGCTCCTTCTAAAACCAAAATTGTACTAGAGCTATTTTTGTTCGATTCTAACTATTATCTAATTGAATTCAGCTTTTTCTGAATGATTTAACTACGTGAGGATAAGTGGAATAACCAATTTATTAGTGGTGATGATGAAATGTCAGGAAAAACTAAACAATTAAAAATAATTTTAATCGTTTTATTGATCATTTTTCCAATAATTTTTATGAGTTTCAATCTTGAACATAATTTTTCAGATACTAGAAATGAGCCTTTAGCGTTAATTAATTCCCCATCTATTCAAGTATGTTCTAATGAATCCTTAACCGTATGGGATTTTTTAAATCCCGCTAATTATACCTATGATTCACGTCTTTTTTTAGCTAATAGTTCTGTCCAGTTAAATGGCACATTTCGGGTTATTGCGAGTTTATCTGGCGTGTCTGAATGCTACTCAATCTATCAAACCCGAAATGGGGATTTATATGTAGCGACTGGAAATTCGAATGGTGATGTATTTAAATCTGTGGATGGGGGCGCAAATTGGGCTAATACAGCTAATCTTCCCGGTGTTACAGTAGTATATGGGGCATTTATCCAAGCTGATAATGGGACTCTTTTTGTGCGCACTGCTGGAAATATGTTTAAAACAACCGATAACGGCAGTTCATGGCAGGATACGGGTCAAAATTTTGCGGGTGGTAATATTATCAAACTTCAAGATGGATCAATCCTCGTAGCCCAGACTGGTTCTACAACTTTCTATAAATCTACAAATAATGGTTCGAGTTGGAATCCTGCTGGCTCTATTGGGGGGGGTCAGGTAGGGATTATGGGGTTGTATGAACTCCAAAATGGCTCAATTCTTGCGGGTACTCGTGATGGGGCCCAAATTCACATCTCCCATGATGGTGGAGCATCTTGGAATTATCTTGCGACTCTTTCAAGTGAATCATATGTTTGGGGATTTCTAGAAACTAATAATGGAACCTGGTTTTGTGGAGCTTCTGACCAAGGAAAAGTCTACAAATCTATAGATAACGGCTCAAATTGGATAGATTCTTCCCAAGGTATTAATCCCTCAGCCGTCCAAGTTTCCAGCTTTATAGAAACTCCCAGCCATGATATTATTGCAGCCACCAATTCGGAGCCTATTATTTCTTCAGATCATGGGCTATCTTGGAAACAATTTAGTAGTGCTACAGGTGATTTTCGGAGTTATAATGCGTTGATCCTCGCTCAAAATGGATCTTTATATGGGGCAGATGATACCAGTAATCAAGTTTATATTTTCAATTTTGATACAAGCGCTCCAATAATCCAACCTAAAAATTCTTATAAAGTGGGAATGACGAGAAACATAACTGATTTCATTGAAGTGGGAAATAACTATGGTCAAAACACCGATTATCAGCTCAGCAGCGATGAGGCTACATATTACTATTGGAATGGAACTTTTTGGGCTCCTACTACTACTGAATGGAGTAATGCAACAATTATTGACACAAACATCCAATCCTTTCCAATTCCAACTGGAAACTTATCCATTAAAATCAGATTGGGTAGCGACGGATCTTCTACACCAAAATTGGATAAAATAATCCTCGGATTGCAAAATGCGACAGCTCCCCAAAATTACAGTGTTAATATTCAAATAATTGGTGATTCACACGTACTTGCTGGTTTTTTCGAGGGATCTCGAACCGTTCAAGCTAATGTGACAACTAATGGGAGCATTAGCCATGTTTGGGCTGAAATATCAAATGCTTCAGTTACTTCGGTTATTGAAATGACTGACCCCGATATTGATAATTTATATAATTGTACTTGGGATACGCTCCCATATCAAGATGGCTATTACAACCTTACTGTAAAGGTAAATCTAACCACTGGTTTAGTTGATGAAGATTCTCTTGCTAATTTATTGATAATTAGTTCAACGGAATGGGTAATGAACTTGTGGAATTATACGATTGGCACTCCTGGTGATACAGATCTAATATCTGATGACATAAATAATGATGGAAATAATGAAATTATTTTTGCAACTCGCCTCCCAAATCCCCAAGTGGGTGTGATATTTAACAATGGGACTAAATACTGGAATATTAGTACTGTTAGCAATTATGATTTTGCTGATAGCAATTTTATAGCCCTCGGTAATATCAGTGATTCTCCTAATTTGCATATATTTTACGCATTAAAACCAGATCCGGTTGATGTAGTTATTTTAAATTATGATTCGAGTCAGAATAATACGATAGATATTTCAGGTGATTGTTTATCTATTGCAACTGGAAATATAGATAATGATCCCTACGATGAATTGGTTGCGGGGGGGCAGGGACATTTAATTGATGTATATGATCATAATGGGTCATTTTTATGGACACAAGGTGTAGGTGATACCGTTGGAATGTGTGTTATGGGTGAAATAACCGGAGATAATAAAAATGAAATTCTATTTACCACCTACTCCGCAGACCGAAGACTATATACATACAACTCTAATGGCTCGACACAATTGTTTACTGTTCTTCCTAACAGCGGATTTGGAGGTTTCCCAGTAATTGGAGATATTGACGGTGATGGAATAAATGATATCGCTTGGGGTCCTTGGAGTGGTGTGGCATCGACTAATTTTTATACAGTAAAAAACAATGGGAGTATTCTATGGGCGCGAGCCGGTTGGGAACGCGCAATGCATATTTATGATATTGATATAGATGGAGCTAATGAAATCATTACTAAAAATTCGACGAGTATCTATGTCTACAAGAATGATAGCACCTTATTGTGGCAATATCCAACGGGAAGTCCCTTTATCGGTAAATTTCTCCTACCTAATAAAGCAAATATGATTATTCTAAATAGTAGCCACGTGCTTTTTATTGGTTTAAATGGTGATATAGTTAATGTAGCTCCTTTACCAAGTCCCTTTACTCCATTACTTGGTTCTCAGCCAAATAATAAGGATAGTGCGACAGTCAACGACTTTAACAATGATGGGCTTGATGATATCGTCTATTATTCTAATGGGAGATTAATTTGTTTAAGCTTTTATCCGGGATCTGATATTACTCCCCCTCAGGTCTCCAACCCAAGTCCTGTTAATGGCGTTTATACTTATAATAGTACACCCTCTATTTCCGTGAATTTAATGGACACTTATAGTGGTGTTAACGCATCGACAATCACTTTTACAGTGGAAGGAGTCGTGCGGAGCCATAGTTGGGATGGTACCACGGTGAGCTGGACGGCAGGGGCTCCCTTCGCAAATGGGCAGGTCATTAATGTCAGTGTGATTGCTTCTGACAATGCAGGTAATGCGATGACTCCTTACTCCTGGGCATTCACCATCGACACATCTCCACCTCAGGCAAATAACCCAAGTCCCCTCGATTCCAGTTATACAAATAACACCACACCGACTATTAGTGTAGAGTTAACTGACGCCCTGAGTGATATTAACGCATCGACAATCACTTTTACAGTGGAAGGAATCGTACGGAGCCATAGTTGGGATGGTACCACGGTAAGCTGGACGGCAGGGGCTCCCTTTGCAAATGGGCAGGTCATTAATATCAGTTTGAGTGTTTATGACAATGCAGGTAATGCGATGACTTCTTATTCCTGGGCATTCACCATCGACACATCTCCACCTCAGGCAAATAACCCAAGTCCCCTCGATTCCAGTTATACAAATAACACCACACCAACTATTAGTGTAGAGTTAACTGACGCCCTGAGTGATATTAACGCATCGACAATCACTTTTACAGTGGAAGGAGTCGTGCGGAGCCATAGTTGGGATGGTACCACGGTGAGCTGGACGGCAGGGGCTCCCTTTGCAAATGGGCAAGTCATTAACGTGAGCTTGGATGCATTAGACAATGCTAGTAACGTGATGTCAACCTATTCTTGGTCCTTTACCATTGACGACACACCACCTCAGGCCTCTAACCCAAGTCCTCTGGATTCTAGTTATATAAATGACACCACACCGACTATTAGTGTGGAGTTAACAGACGCCCTGAGTGATCTCAATACCAGCTCCATCACCCTTACAGTGGAAGGAGTCGTGCGGAGCCATAGTTGGGATGGCACTACAGTAAACTGGTCCGCTGGGGCTCCCTTTGTAAATGGACAAGAGATCAATGTCAGTTTAGATGCTTTAGATAATGCGGGTAATGCTATGCCAACTTACTCTTGGGCGTTCACCATTGAAACAACCCCATTTTCTAATTTTTCTATTCTTGGTGCGTCAACTACTTTCTATGATTCTACCCCAACAGTTATTTGCCGAATTAACGTTTCAGGGGCGGGTATTAACCTGTCCAGTGTCCAATACGCCTATTCTACAAACGGATCTTTAACGCCTATTAATTGGGCTTCAGTAGATGGTATATTCACTGATATGGCATGTACAAACCCAGCTATCAATGGAGCGACTGGCTTAATTTACATTAGAGTAACAGCAGTACCGTTCAACCAGTACTCTCTTACAGCAAATACAATAAGATTCCGCGCTTCGGACTTAGTTGGCAATCAAGCTACGCAGTCGATAGCTACAACTATTAAAATTTCAGAAGAACTTCCACCCGACAATACAATTATAATTATTATAATTATCATCGTTATCGGTGCAATTGCGGCTGTTGGTGTTTTTTACCGCACAAAACGGACTTCTCTCCCTCTTAAAAAGGTACAACATTACATAGAAACTGCAAAAACATCCAAAATACCACTTTCTATGATTGCAGTTGCAATTAATATCGAGCTAGCAGAAGCTCGTGAAAGTATTATCCAATTATTAAAACAAAATAGAATTATTGGCGAACTTAAAAATGACGTTTTTTATATAAAAAAGACCATTAAAGGCGTTAAACCATCTGTAGATGTAAAAAGGCAATACGATTATGTAGGAGGGGGTATTAGATTCAAGGTTGTTATTGAAAATAACTCAGACATGGTTATAACCCAAATTTCGATTTTTCTATCACCTGGTGATCAATATGAAACTGAAAAACCGGTAAAACAAATTTCCACGTTACAATCAGGTGGAACACGAGGTGTAGATTTCAATTTAATACCTCGATCCTGTGGTAAATCCAAAATTACTGGGAGTGTGAATTATCTTGATGCTTATAATGAAATTCATACTCTACCCATAAAACCCCTTGAAATTTGGATTAAAAACCCATTAGTAATTCCAAAGGATTTCACAGAGGAAGAAATTAAGCAGTTTAAATTAAATACAAAAGAAAATATAGCTAACCTTCCATTAACCAATATCTCCTCAGGGAGAGCTTTTGAATTAGCCAAGGACCAAATTTCATCTTTAGATCTGAAAGAAATCGATATTGATTTAGAAGAGACTTTTTTTGCTATCTATGGGGGTGTCGCTAAAATTACGGGTGGAGCTTTAGTTATCGAAGTAAATGGTATTGATGATGGGCTAATCATTAAATTATGGGCCCAGGATCAAAAACAAGCCACTGGACTGTTAGCACATTTACAGGAAATCATTTTAAAAAGTCTCACATTAATGGATGAACCTTTCAAATGGATGGAGGAAAAAATCAATTCAATTTATATCATTATGGATGATCTGATTAGACTTTTTGGATACTGTGAAGACGAGAAAAATACTATACAAGAAAAGGTTTCACTTCTCAATAAAATAACTGTAAGAATTAGTGATAGATATAAAGAA
The DNA here is from genome assembly GCA_016840125.1 of Candidatus Helarchaeota archaeon. Next base: position 27,168 of record JAEOSY010000599.1, read on the forward strand.
ATGAAAATATACAAAGATATAACAAGTTGGAATGAAAAAATCAGTTCTGATTTAAAGTCTGAGGTCACACTTGATGAAAATACTAAGATTAATCTTGAATTTGAAATCCTTCAATGGGTAACTCAATTTAATAATCTCAAGAACGGAGATATTCAGCTCTATCAAAAATTTGTAGATAAATCGCCATCGAAATCTGAAATTCTCAGGAAATCAGATCAACTAACTAAAACAATTTTAGAATTAGAACGCCAGTATTCATTAAATATTTTGAAGCTTGTATTAATTATCTATAAGACAACTGGAGTAGAACTCTTCAGTCACCAATTTATAGATTTGGAGCTCGATTCTGATATTTTAAGTGGAGTTTTAACTGCGCTCCAAGCAATTTCATTGGATATCACCAAAGTAGAGAAACCCATGCGAAAAATGGAATATCATGGTTTGATGATTTGTTTTGAAACTGGAAAATATATACGTGTCGCCTTAATGCTCTCAGGAAAAGTCACAGATTATTTAACTAACGCCCTTCAAAAACTAATGATTGCTTTTGAAGAGAAATATCAAAAAGAATTACCGACTTGGACTGCGGAAGTTGGGATCTTTAGTGATTTTGAGCAAGAACTTGAACCGATTTTCCAATTTGTAGAAACTGTGATTGAGCCAACAATTGAAGAGAAGATACAAAACGTAAATAGATGGCTAGAGAAATTAGATTCAGATTTAAAAGCAGGCAAGATTACTAAAGATAAATATGAGCCCTACGTATCAAATTTATTAATAGAAAAAAAGGAGTTGGAGGAAAAATTGACATTTATTTCGAAGGTATTCCATGTTATTCCACAAGAAATCTATGAACACATAAATCAGCTTCCGATATCAACCGAGCAAAAAATACTTATATTCGAAGAAATTGCATCAGTACCACTTGAAGAATCACTAGGGATAATAGATGAATACAAGACTTTGATTAATTCAGAACTTGATTCTCGAACCGAACCAAATGAGAATCGTGAGGATTAATCAAGGGGGAGTAATATTGTCTGAATTGAAATCAAGCGAATTTACAAAAATTGAACGAGATATCCTCGATATTATATGGAAATTAAAGGAAAATCAGAAATTTTTTAATAGTGAGCGAATTGTTAAAGCCTGTAAATCGGGTTTAAACTATACAGAAGATGAGATTTTTACAAATCTTAAAAATTTATATAAAAAACACATTTTAGTGGAAGGTAAACAACTAATCCAAACTGAAATCTTGAAAAATCCAGTTAGAAATCTAGTATATAAAGCAATTAATGAACATCCAGGTATTCATTTACGGGGTTTGGAACGGAGTTTGAATCACCCCTTACAAACTTTAAGTTGGCATGTAGTCATTTTGAAAAAGTTTAATTTCATCAAATCGCTCAAATTTAAGAATAAATACTGTTTTGCCAAAATCGACATATCTGATGAGTTGCTTTTAATACACACCTTATTGAGAGATGAATTAAATAGAGATATTATTCGTTTAATTTATAGAAATCCCAAGACTAAGATTGAAAACCTTTCTAATGAACTAAATTCAGCGCCCACAACGATTCAATATCACATTAAGGATCTAGAACATCATGGAATAATAAAAAATATCGAAGACCAAACAGGTAAAGCGTTTCAAATTCTTAATAAACCATTAATAATCAAACTACTTAAGATAGAGGCGGAGGCTAAAGTAAGCCCTGAATCCATGATACATGTGGTACGTCCTGAGCCCCAAATTGAAGGTGATTATTTCAAAATCTTTATCCAAGTAAAAAATAACTGGACTCAAACCATAATTAAAACTCATACCCTTATAGACTTCGATGATATTGTTTTAGAAATTGAAAAAACAAAACCTGAATCGAAAGCACCCAATCCAATTATTCGGCTTCGAGAGATAAGAAAATCAGAAAAGAAGGCAGCGATTTATTGGTTAAAAGCTAAAACCTGTAGTTATACAGAAATTAAAGGCGAAGTTAGATTTGAAGATGCCAGCGGAAAACCACACAAAATTGATATAAAACCAATCATAATCGATGCGTGCTTCTTCATCCGGCCAAAATTAATTGACCGTAATGAACTTAATCGTGTTATCAATGATCCAAATATTCTCACCTCAAGTATTCAGTTGGATTTTTCTAGTGGATTAGAAGATTTAATTGATATTATCCTTACAAGTTGCAGTATTGAACGAGTCCCAGAAGAATCTTCTGATGTAGCAGACAAAATCTGGTTTTCTGGTATCAGTTCTAAAAAAGATTGGTTTATACTATCAATTTGGGGTCAAAAAGTTAATACAACAACTAAAATCAAATTAGAGGTTTTTTCACTAGCATCAAATTTAATCGCTCCAATATTAAATTCATTACAGGATTCAATTCTTGATTATGAAAAACGTACTAAGAAGTATGAGGAAGGACAATCAACTTACATTGACACAATTTTAGATACAATTGAAAAAGAGAATATCATGCCAATCATAGGAAATTTTAACTTGAAAAAGAAACTTCTTACCAATGAACTTGAAATCATCTTTAAATGCCCTATATGCAATGAATCTATTTTTCCTACTCTACAGGATTCAAAAACAGACAAATGGACTCTACCTTTTTCTCTTTTTGAAGGGGTTCTTAATCAAGGTATAGAACGAGATGTTAGGAATAAGAAAATTACTTTTGAAGAAAAAAGGACCAAGCTTCATTTCCTTAAAGAAATAATAGAGCGAAATCCTGTAATTCATTATAGTTCTGTGGATTTTCGATATCATTTAGAAAAAATGTATAAAAAAGGCGTTTTAGCTCGACTTACTTTCTGCAATAAGTGTAGGAAGTGGGTTTGTGATCAATGCTGGGTTGATGAGGACTTAAATTGTAATTCATGTTCTCTAAAAGAACTAACGGATATTATGAAAGGATCAGCTGGTGAAAGTTTTGAGTAGAAAAACGCTTGAAAAACAAGATTTTGGAAGGTTACCTCCTGAGAAACCTAACCCTTTTTGGGAAAAGGATGCAAAACTTGACCTTATAACTTGGATCTATAAAAAAAGTAAGATTTTTGGACTCTTTTTTTTTTCTATTCCTACAATTTTAGCTGTAATTCTAACAATCCTTTTTCCTTGGCCTGTAATTCCTCAGTTTACAGCAATGACTTACTTTTCTATTATTTGTCTCTTTCTCTTCATAGTTAGTGCCTCTTTTTTAACTTACTATTGGGTTAAAAACACCTTTTATGATTATCTACTCCGTTTCGTTAAACTACAGGATGATTTTATAATTGAAATTGATCCCAAAAAGCGGGAATTATATTTTAATGAGTATAAAAACAGAATTAAAAGTCCTTCAATTATAATTATCTTAATCTCAGTTTTAGTTTCAATAGGGATAGGTTATATTCATTTCCTATATTATGAACCGATTTTAAGTCCAACTGCCAATTTATTCTGGACTATTGAATGGATTATCGTATGGTTTTTCATTGCCTTGATTCTCCTTCATGGATTAAAAAATATTTTTATTGGACTTGGATTGACGAAGGATTTTGCGGACGAGGGGTTTTTAAAACTAGAATTGAATCCATTGCATAATGATAGATTTGGTGGTTTAAGTGTAATTGGGGAGATTGCCGTGGAAACTAGCTTAATAATTACCATAACTGTTTTGTTATTCCCATGGTTCTTTGAACAATTACGTATTCTTGAAGCCTTCTTGGCAAATTTGGGTATCATAGTAGTCGTTTTGGTACTTGCAATAATTACGATAATGTTCGTTGTAACTTTTTTTATCCCCACATTAAGAATATATAATACCGCAAAACGAGAAAAAGAAAGGATATTAAGAGATGCTGGCAGTAATTACAAAGATTCATATATTGAATATGAAGATATGAAACAACATAATCCAGACCAAATGAAAGTCATGCATCTTGGACTACGTGTCGGCGTGTTAATGAACCATTTCCGAGAAACTGAAAAAATGAAGGTCTTTCCTTTTTCTATGTCAATTCTTACAAAATTTCTGACTGGATTTCTAATTCCAATCGTGTTTATTTTACTACAGGAACTAGTTTTATGATGGAGGCTTAATTATTTCTGACTTATCAAATGGAAAGGCGGTAATTAAACGGGATCCTTATGAAGAGGCCGTCGACAAACATTTAATACTACAATTAATTGAAAATAAGCTTCTTTTCCTAATAGTTTTTGGAGCCCCAATAATAAGCGGCATACCCCTCCATATTTTTTGTTATATTTTCGAGAGTCCTCCATTTGGGTTAGCTTTTGCTTATTTTGCAGATATTTCCGCGTATATTTTTATAATCGTAGCAGTTTTTGTTACAAAATATTGGCTTAAAAATACTTTCTATGACTTTTTTAATCAATTCAAAGAAATTGTAGATGCCTCAGAAACCCAATATGAGAATTTTCGTAAAAAATATGAGGGAAAAATTTTCGGTAATCAAAATAAATTGTTTATTGCAACTCTTCTATTCGGTGGATTTTTTGGATATTTTTTAATTTCAACTTGGACTTTAGCATATGATCTCATCAGTATTCTTTGGATTTACAACCTGATTCATATCTGGTGTTGTATCTTTTATTTAGGGGTCAATGGCTTAAATGGAATCCTAATAGTTATGAAAATGACCAATGAACTGGCTAAATCTGATTTGAAACTTAATCTAAATGAATTAAATCCCGACCGTTTTGGCGGTTTAAGCAGAATCGGTCAATTGGCTGTAGAAACAAGCATGTTAATCTCGATTATTGTTTTAATTTTTCCTGTCCTCTTAAATATAGGATTAACGGGATATGATCCGTCCATTTTAATTATAACTTGGGGTGCTCTCGGTTTAATTTTAATCCTATTTGTCCTAACTTATTTGATTCCTTCATACCATATTTATACAATCGCGAAACGAGAGAAGAATGTTTTATTAAAGGAAGCTGGAACATATTATAAAAATGAATTAGATGCATATGAACAAGATATTAATGAAGGGCATGCAACTCAGGCACAATTAGCCAATGCAGCAATCTTTGTGAATGTTCAAATGGAACGTTTTCGAGATATTGAGATGATGAAAGTATTTCCTTTTTCCCGAACGATCCTTTCTAAGTTCATGATTGGGATTCTAATTCCGATCTTTTTCATGGTTTTACAGGATTTTATTATTTAAATCTAAACGAAAATTGTACTAGAGGGCGCCCAAATTCCAAAGGTTTAAGAATACCCCTCGACTTAAGGGTGCGAGAGCGGGTCTTAAAGGAAAGAAAATGAGTACCTATGACTATTTGTTTAAGGTTGTTATTATAGGGGACGAGGGGTTATTCCTAAAAAGTTGTCTAGATTACACCAGTATTTTTGAAGATTGTAATCGTTATTCTCTTGGAGTTGATTTTGGAATCATCTGCGTAAATGTTAATGACCAACGAATTAAATTACAGATCTGGAATCCAATCATTCGTGATCGGTTCGCTTGCATACGTCATTTATACTATCGGGGAGCGAGTAGTACTATCTTAGTAACTGAACAGGATTGTATTTCTAATTTAGATCCGTTAATTTATGAAATAGTGGACAATCTTCCTCCTATACCAATTCACCTCGTCATCGGATGTACCTCCCAGTTTGTGAAAGAGCTTAAGGATCACAAAGATATATTAATCGAACTGGGGTTGACTTCACCAATAAATACGTTAAGCCATCCTCGCGATATCTATTATCATGTTAGCCAAACTTTTCTCTCCCAAAACACTTCGCCAAACCAAACTATAAATTTAAATTTGCTTCCGAATGATAATACCTTTCCTTTACCTTCTCATAACGTTCAAAAGGATGTCGAGGGGTGTTTGATATTTTTGGAAGAGGCACTTAACTGTTTACAAGACTGGGCGACCCTCTGTCTTCAACGCGAACAGCAAAAGAAATTGGACCAAATAGCTCGAAAGCAGCAAGAGGCTATTTTTTATGACCTAATAGAATCTTTCGAAATAAAAATCGACGAGAAGCGGAATTGTGCCTCAGTTCAGAATAGGTTCGGTCTATTTTATATAAATGTGCAGAGTAGTGATGTTGAATTCATTCCAAATGAATGCTTTTCTTGTAAAAAGCAATGTCAAAATGCACGACAATCGTTGTGTATTGTCAGTCAGTCTAAGGGGTGGTCCAGCTCTGGATTATCTCAAGACCATCTTCTTACTCTTTCAAAAATCTTCGCTATCATGAATGAACAACTACCCCGTCACGTATGGGATCAGATTCTTGGCCATAGAGCACTTACTCCTGAAGGGTGTAATACTTCCTCTACCATTACAAACATGATACCTCCACCGCTACCTGACCCTCTACCCGAAACACCGACTATCGGTGAGCTACGTGATGCCATGCTTCAAGAATTAATACGATTAAAACATATAATGCGTGGCGAAGTTTAAAAAATAAAAAAGTTTGAAGAAAATTATTTCTTCTTCTTTTGCTTCTTCATCATTAGTTCCATCATTTTCATGCCTGCGGCAAAGAATGCTTGAACCTCTTCATCTGTTACTCCCGCGTCCTTCAGCATTTTCACGGCGACATCCTGTTTGCCTTCACCCGCAAGTCCCATAATCTGTCCCATTTTCATCATGTCAATATTACCGGTTACCTTCATCATTATTTCTCTATCTTCTGGGAGTAAGTCTTTGAACATTTTCTCTTTTATTCCTGCAGATTTCTTGTGAATCATGCCGGCAAACCCGCCACTGCTTTCTTGAAGCGACCCGCCGAAGAATCGAAAGGCGAGATAGAACAGTAGAGCACCAAAAAGCAACAGAATTCCAATATCTACTAGAAAACCTAATGCTATATTACCACCAAAAAAAACGCTGCCTGTGGTAGGCATTGCAGACCTGGCAGGATCATTGCTTAGGAATACCCGAATTGCATCTGCCATGAAGGTTGTGGGATTCACATAGAAAACTGTCGGTGACACCATAGGCTCAAAGGCAGTGACCGGAATAATTGCGCCGGAGACAAATACAAGGGGCATATTAATCAAGTTACTCCACAAGAATGCGTTCGTCATATCCGTCCGGGCTGCAATAATTAATCCAATGCAAGCAAATATTATCGCACCAAAGAAAATTACAATAGCGAGGGGAATAATTGAGAGGAGACTTCCAGCCCAACCAAGACCCCAATTATAAGGATATAATCCTGTTAGCGCTCCGATTACGACAACCACCGAGCTCATGAACAAAGATTTTAAGGCACCCCCTATTAAGAAGCCTAAGACGAGGTTTCGTCGTTTTACAGGGGCTACTGCGTAAATATCTTGAAATCCAAGCATTTTATCGAATAGGATGGGCATACCTGAGAGCATAATTCCACTCATGATGATGACCATACAGATGATCCCTGCCCCTAGATAATCATTGATCCAAATTTCGCTTTCGACACCACCAATGCCCGCAAAACCCGGACGCAGAAAGAGCATAAAAATTATGGGCATTATCATAGAAGAGACAATTTGCTGTTTATTACGGAAATATTTAACTAAATCCCGTTTTACTATGCCAATTATGGCAGATACGTCAAAATCAATCATTTTATCATCTCCGTTTATATACTCCTCAATCGCTTTGAAATTTGCTTTTTAATAAAACCCATCGCATCCATTGCATCTTCATCTCGGAGCGTTTTACCCGTATAATGGATAAACACATCCTCTAAAGAGGGCGCACGCATGCGGACTTGTTGAATTTCAAACCCATTTTCAGAAGCAATCTTAAAAACTTTGGGGAGAGCAGTATCCGTATCCTTAACTTCAATAGCAACCGTGGCATCGCCAACTTGATTTAATTGATCAATAAAACGGTTTGTCTGATCTTCTTTACCAAACTGGTTTAAACGCTTAAAAGCACGGTTTAATCGTTTCGGATCCACATCTATTTCAATGATTTGCCCTCCAATCTGCTTCTTCAAAGCATCTGGTGTATCTAATGCAACGATCTTCCCGCGATCAATGATTCCAACGCGATTACACAGTTTATCCGCCTCCTCCATATAATGGGTTGACATAAAAATTGCGAAAGTTCCCTTCCCTTTCTTCTTTTTAAGTTTAGACACATGTTCCCATATGGATTTACGGGAGACCGGGTCCAGCCCTAAAGATGGTTCATCCAAGAATAGAAGCTGGGGTTCGACAAGTAATCCCCGTGCAATTTCAAGACGTCGTCTCATTCCCCCGGAATAAGTATCAACTAGTCCATCGGCTCGCTGACCTAACTGGACTAATTTGAGCATTTCTTCGATGCGGTCATCTCTTTCTTTGCCCTGCAGATTATAAAGGGCAGCTTGAAACTCTAAATTTTCATACCCCGTCAATTGTCCATCGACTGTGATATCCTGCGGAACGTAGCCAATGATGCGCCTGACATCTTCTTGCTCCGCCATTATATCAAATCCACCGACCGTTGCACGACCTGCTGATGGTTGATACAAAGTGCATAGCATTTTAATTGTGGTTGATTTCCCAGCGCCATTGGGTCCTAGAAACCCAAAAATTTCACCGCTTTCAATATGAAAATCAATATTATCAACTGCAACGAGGTCGCCCCACGCTTTGGTTAGACCTTCCACTTCAACGATGTTGATACTCTCCGTCATACTTATCAACCTTCCAAATTTAATCGCAAACTTTTTATAAATCTATATTCTTTCTATAAACTAAATTGATCACTAATGATCAACTTTATTTAAAAACTTTACTCGCTAAAAGCAAGTATTATACTGGTGAAAGAACATATCTATTAAAAAAAGTAGCGAACCAAAACTAGAAGTCTTACGGTCTATAATAGATCGCTACCCATTCGGCTATACCCTTATGGAAATATATAAGAAATTTAAAACGGAGCATGGGATTGGGAGTAGAAATACTCTCAAGAAGTATTTAGAAATTTTGCTGGAAAGAGAGGAAATCACCTCAACAATTATTGGAAATTACAGGATCTTCCGATCAAAAGAACCGTTCTCGATGAAGGTGTTGTTTGCTCAATATCCCCATCTGGAAGAATTCTCTCTTAATTTATTCTCTGCCTTAACAAAAGTTTTAGCTAGCGATATGGAACAGAAAGGAAAACTCATTGGAATAGAAATGGCAAGATCCAACCCTATTTTGGAATCCAAAGTTATTAAACAGTTTCAAAAAGCCAAAGACTTCTTTAAAATAATGCCATTTCAAAAATTTGTAGAAACCCTAAGAGAACAAACATCCTTTGAGTTTGAAACGGATGTCAAAATTAGTGTTAATGAGAATCAAGCAGTCCTCACCTTTAAAGATAAAAAATTACTAGAGCGGGACGGTTGGATTTTTTATTATCTTATAGCTGGAATCCTTGAAACTCATTTAAATGAGATTTTCAATCAGAATGTAACTGTAAATGTTCAATCAATTAATAAAAAAGCGTGTGTCATATTGGTTAAAAAAATTGAAGCATGATATTTTACCATTTTACTTTAAATTTAAACTCCTTTTCCCGAACGTTATTTTAAGTTTAGTCAATCCATTATCTGTGAGATACCTACCTGTGGACTTGGGGCTGATTTTTTTGTGGGTAATCTCAATAAATAAGTCGTAATAACGCCTGCTAAGAAGAAAAGAAGGATTTGCACAGGTAGTAACGGAACAAAGAAAATTGCAGAGAGCCCAATTGTAACCCATATTAAGATTATCGCTATGATTTTTGCCTTTAATGGGATTCCCTTGCCATCTCTATAATCCCTAATGTATTGTCCAAAATATTTGTTATTTAGAAGCCAGTTGTAAAATCGTTCAGATCCCCTAGCGTAACAGGCAGCTGCAAGCAATAAAAAGGGCGTGGTCGGCACCAAAGGCAGAACGATCCCGATAGCACCCAACCCTACGCAAATATGCCCGAGAAGTATAAGAAGTTTGCCCACAATTTTCCTCAATACTTTTCATCTCTGAAAATGAAAATATAACAATGTTAATCTGTTTTTTACTTTTAAATGTATAAGAAATTTTTGCTCTGCGCCAAGGTCCTTTTACTCTTCTGAGTTCAAGTTTTAGTTTAAGTTAATAAAATTTTTATGGTGCAACCTTGGTACTTAACCTATGATTGCTAAGTACGTGCTTCCGATATTAATTTTCACGACGGTGCTTTTCTGGTTACTCACCATTTTCATCCCGATTCAGGCAGGACTCTTTACTTTACTCCAGTATATTAGTTTAGGAATTCTTCTTTTCTACTTAGGCATCCTTCTGGGTAGTGGCATGACTTATGCCACTCAATACAAAGGAATAGACTGTCCAGGGCTTATTCGAGAACGATTCACAACCACTCTTTCAGATAATGTAGTGCTACATGGTCAAATTCTCTCAACAAGTAAAATGGATCACACTACACCTGTCGTCCTTGCCTGTCATGGTTGGTTTGGGAACATAGAATGGCGTAATGATCTCACTTACCCGCTCGTCATACAAGGATATAAGGTAGTGACTTATAATCACCGTGGGCACGGTCTACGGCCCTATAAAAGTGGTGGAAATAAAGCGGAACTCCAGAAAACCGTTATGGATGTACAACAAGTCGTTGATTTCATCGAATCCCGCCCCGATTTAAATCATGAGAAATTAGCCGCTATAGGATTTAGTTTAGGGGGAACTACATTACTCATCGGGGGCTATCTTGATGATCGTATCAAATTAATTATGGCGTTTTGCACGAGTCACGAATCGCTAAAGACGAACCGCTCTTGGGCTCGGGTGATCCGTTTTCTATTCCGTTTATCGGGTCTTAATATTAATCCTTCAGAAGCACTCAATCGTCAAATATCGCCTAAATATTTCTTGGATCAGAGAAAGGAGAATAAGGTGGTTTGTTTGGCTCATACAAAAAATGACCGTGTCGTGCCCTATGATGCATTCCTCCAAAACAAGGAACTTTTAGAGTTACCAGAGGAGCAAACAATAGTCTTCGAAAGGGGAGATCATGCCTTTACCGGACAAAACACAGTACTTCTTTCGCAGGTCATTAAATGGTTGAAAACCTATCTTTAATCCTTATTTTTTCTGTATGAAACCTAATATAAAAGAGATCACACCAAAACAAATCAAATATATAATGCTGAGCACAAAAACATTTGAAGTAGCGAGGATCGCACCAAATACTAGCGTTACGGTAAATGCACCCAGAAATCCAAATGTCAAAACCAATCCTGAAATCGTTCCCGCTAGTTCCTCTGGAAGCGTTTTAACTTCAATACTGATAGTCATGCAGATTGGTATCATAGAGCCAACCATTAATCCCAGAAAGAATATCAAAGCCCATATCACTAGTTCGGTATAAATCAATTGGAGTGATACCAATAATGTTACTGCGATTATTGAACAGAAAATTAGGAATATCTTCCGCTTTCCCACCCGGTCTGATAAAGTGGGAAATGAAATATTTCCTATAGTAGTACCTAAAGAAAGAATTGAGGCTAAGTATCCGTAAATACCTTCAGCTAATCCTCTATCCAACGTGAAATCATGCATATAATTTGTAAATCCAGCAAGGATCGAGAACGCAAAAAAAATCGTCATACACAGACCGATAATGTATTTATTCGTCAAAATTTGCTTCAATCTCGCTATTGAAAATGCATTATTAGATGCTTTGCTAGCGGAATCTTTTTCTTTCACAATGATTATCCATAAAACTGAACTGACAAGGGTGAAGATTCCATAAAACATAAAGGTAAACCGCCAGTTCGCCTGAAAAAGTGGGAGTACCACTGTGGGGGTAATTGCTAAACCCACAACCTGTCCAAATCCTCCTGCCGCTAAATAAATCCCGGATGCCGTACCCTTCTTTTCATCAGTAAACCAATCTGCTACAATCTTAGCTAAATTTGGGAAGAGTAATCCTCCACCAGCTCCAAATAAAAAACTAGTTATAAGAAGGAAGGTAAAATCCCCCGAGAATCCCCGTAAAAATCCGAAGACTGTAATTAAAGCTCCTGAAATGATCGTCGCATTCCGACAACCTATTTTATCTGTAATAATTCCCCCTAAAAATACAAAAATTACGATAGCCAGAATCGGAACTGAATAAATCCACGAAATCTGAAAGGGATCTAACCCTAAATCTGTGGCAAAACCCCCCTCTATAACCGGCACGAAAATCCACGCTAAGGTGAAAGTGAAATGAAAAATACTCCCTACAACGAGAATGAGCCATTTGTAGTTGGGTGAATCGCTTTTCATGACCGTCCCCGGATTATAGTAGAGATTAGATGATTTTACTTATCTTCTTTTGGATTTTCCACCACTTCTTATAGAACTTTCGCAACTTTTTCTGCTGGGGACCCGGTTCCACCACTTCTTTCAAATGTACCATCGCTTTAATGGCGTCAGGAAAACTTGCATGAATTCCAACCCCCACTGCCGTGCAAATGGCAGCACCTAACCCCGTCGCTTCGATAGTTTGGTACGTTTTAATCGGGAACCGAAGCGTATCTGCCACAATTTGGACGAACGTCTTGCTCTTCGATAATCCCCCACACATCCCTACCTCCTTGACCTTCAGTTGGGAGATCTCTTCAATTTGATCCCAATTCGCTTTGATAGCATAGGCCATACTCTCCAAGAATGCCCGGACGAACTGCTTTTTTCCATAGTTCCCCATATACACGGGTAATTCAAACAAGAAGCCACCTAACCCCATGGGGCCAATGGCGTCCATATTCATAACAAACGGTCCGAGGATAGCATAAACGCCCTCAGCTCCTGGTGGGACATCTGCTGCAAGCTCTTCCATTAATTGAAAGGCGTCCTTTCCTTGTTGTCTTGCTTTTTCACGTTCTAAATCTGCCAAATTATCCCTCATCCAGCGAAAGATTTTTCCTGACTCTCCCGCGCTGCTTTCAAAAATCCAATACTCTGGGAACAGGTAGTTGTTCGTCCAAGTGCGCATTTGTTCATCAATAATTGGGTACGAAGTTATCATTTGGAGCATTGATGTGGTACCTGCTACAATTCCTAACTGTCCTTCCTTGTTAAACCCCATCCCCAGTAAAGCGCACTGGGAATCAGCGCCTCCCATGACTACTGGGATTCCTTCAACCAATGATGTCTCCTTTGCTGCTTGCTTGGTGACTTCCCCAGTTTTGGTTCCTGCGTTGACCACCTCTGGAAAAATATCATCCTTCAAATCTAACATGTCAACTATTTCTTTAGACCAAGTTCTTGTATGGATATCAAAGAGTTCAGTTTCACATGCATTCGTGGGCTCGCAATAGACCTCCCCTGAAAACTTGAATAAGATCCATTCGTTCATCATCATAATGCGATGAATTTTATCATAAATTTCTGGCTTTTTCTCTTTAAACCATTGCAGACGGGCGCTGGCAAACATAAACGGTGGGTTATGCCCGGTTAATTCGTAGAGTTTCTTCCCATGACTCGCCTTCATATTCATCCCTTGCTCAAGAGCGCGGATATCGTTCGCGGGCCCTGCATATAATTCCTTCCCCTTCTCATCTATCCACACTGATCCCTCTCGAAAACTCGAGGCGCTTACACCCTTTATTTGATCGGGTTTAATTTTTGCAACCCCTATTGCGTCTTTGGTAATTCTACAAATTATCTTCCAAAAATCATCGGGATTGAATTCCAACGCGAGCTCTGGACCATCAGGCGGTGTAAAATACGTCCATTCCTCATATGAAATTGCATGTAACTTTCCCACTTCATCAAAAATGAGCGCACGGCCACCACCCGTGCCCGCATCAATCACTAGAAAGTAGCTCTCTGCCATACCATCTTAACTCCAGATAGAAAATGATATAGAATACAAGCCTTATTGTTTTTATAAAAATAAAGGTTGGAAATATGGAGCGAAACGAGCACATTCGGGCACGGTATAGCTGCCGGAAATTTAAAGCCGATGAGGTTTCGGATGAATTATTGCTTGAAATTCTGGAGACGGCACGATGGGCACCTTCTGGGCTGAATAACCAGCCTTGGCGATTTATACTCATCAGAGATCCTCAGATTAAAGAACAGGTTTCCCATCAAACAAAGCCACATTACTCCTCAATCATCAAGAATGCTCCCTGTTGTATCGCAGTTTTCTATGACAAGGATGCAGGTTATAATTATGTTAAGGACGTACAAGCTATTGGAGCTGCAATTGAGCATATTTTATTATCAATTCATAATTTAAGATTAGGTGGTGTCTGGTTGGGGGAGATCCTGAATAAAAAAAATGAAGTGGAACGAATTCTAGAGGTTCCTGAAACTTTGGAATTGATGGCAGTTATCGCACTTGGTTATCCTGACGAAAAACCGAAATCCCGCTCACGAAAAAATCTATCAGAATTAGTCTTTCTAAATAAGTATGGTAATTCTTATTACAAAAAATAAATCCGTATTCCATTTATTTTTTGACGTTTCTTTGTAATTCTTTCCAGGACCAAACAACAGTATTTTGCGTTTCAGATGTCCTTTCTAAAATTTGTTTTAGATATTTATCCTCCGTTAGTAAAACTCCTTTCAATGCGACTGCGGTAGCCCCAATCCAGCAATCCATTAGGTCAGGAAAATTCTCGTGTCTGAGCAGAATTGCAATTTTACTTGCTTCGGGGATGAGATGTGGGTGCTTAATTTCAACTACTTTGGAGGCTAGGATTGTTGGAAGAATTTGAGTATATCTCTTTAATATGGCTACATCTTTTTTATTTCGATACTCTCGATTAAGTTTATACATGGTTTCTATTAAGCAAACAGATGGAAGATATATTTTATAACCAGGAATACCATGTTTCCATAAATTTCGGAGTTCCTTTTTAAAATTGAAGGTAATATTAATTTCTATTCCAAAAATCGGGAGAAGATATGTAGTATCTAGAATTAGATTTTTCTCTGGCATTTAATCCCTTTGCTCTTGTAACTTTCCTTCTTCTTCTAGCTCCTTTTCAAGGCTTTCCGGAGTACCCTTAGCAATAACAGGCATGTCGAGTGCCTCATCTATTGAATATATTTTTTTCACAATAATCTCTCCTTCAAATGCTTGAATAAGAACTTTATCACCCGGTTTGAGACCTGCCGCATCACGTATTCCTTTTTTAGGCAGTATTTCTCCCTTCTTACCAATTTTTGTTTCCTGTTTTGTAGTCATTAAGTGAAAATATTGCGTCGGATATTTATTTATCTTTCGGAAATTTTCGTTTTTTTCCGAAAAAAAATTAAAAATAATCGGACGTGGTGCCCGTCTCCATCTGGGGACCCTCAGTCTGCTTGTTCAGTCCTGTCCGAAGACTCTTCCGCCCGACTCATCATCGGATGGGATAAATAATCCCTCCCCCTATTTAAACCTAATCTTCTCATAATAGATTTATTCAATCTTCGTACAGCCTATGCTCTTTCCACGTATTTGAAGACAGCCCACTATAAATAACCTCAGAAGTGATGGAATCAACTAGTTCCTTCTTTAATCAAGGACAGAAAGTACTACATAAAAGAAAGTGAAAACTAGGGGGCTATTTTTTCTTCATGTTACGCTTTTTTCAATTTCTTGGGTTTTTTAGACATTTTCTTGAGTTGCTTACGACCCTTGAGAAACATTACCGTAATTATCGAAATCGCTGCAATGAACCCAATCATAATTCCAAGACCGAGGGGTGAAAATAACGAAATGTCGGGTGGTAATTCTACCGGATTATTCGGATCAGTCTGATAGACAAAAATCTCATCGTAATCCGTCACGCCATCGCCATCCGTATCGGACATGCGCGGATTCGTGTAATGCACGAAGAGTTCCTCGTAATCCGTGAGTCCCTCGCCATCCGTGTCGCTGCTGGAGGCATTGGTATGATAAACAACAACCTCCTGGTAATCCGTGAGTCCCTCGCCATCCGTGTCGCTGCTGGAGGCATTGGTATGATAAACAACAACCTCCTGGTAATCCGTGAGTCCCTCGCCATCCGTGTCGGGGTTGGTCGCGTTCGTGAGGTAGCTCAGGATTTCGGCGCTATCATTAAG
>JAEOSY010000600.1 GCA_016840125.1 Candidatus Helarchaeota archaeon
CCGGCGCACCCGGTAATCTCCCCGGTGCTGATTTACGACCTTCTGGAATTGATGTCTCGGAAAAATATCTAGCATTTGATGAAGAACCGTGTTATAGTGACTCACAGCCTGAACCTCCTTTGTTTATATGGTTTTTCGTTAACTCCACTATAAACGAAAAAGGAGATTTAGGCTACTTTTTTAACCTCTTAACCGGACACTAGTGTCCCACCATAAATGTTGAAAGACATATTCTAACTCATTTTCAACACTTTGGGATTAAGATGACATGTTGTTCTGTTCCAAGTCGTTGAATTATTAAGAGCAGGAGTCGGTCGAGTTCAAAATGTAGTGAATTTTTATGAATTTATGATAGCGGCCCAGAAGAGCTTGAGGCAAAGATAGCGGCATTTGTGAAGCACCATAACAACGAACGTATGAATCGCCAAGTGTCACGTCATACCTGCTGATGTCTAATTAGGTCGCGCAGAGGAAATCATCTAGAGAAGGATGAAGATCGAGGAAGAGACAATGAATGCAGAAGGATCCATTACAGGAAACCAGTGGCTGCCATTGCAGCAGGAAACCTATGAATAAATTAGCTTGCCACATAAGGAAGTGTCTCTTAAAATCAGCTCTAGAAATTCTACTTTCATTTGACGACGCACGCTCGTAATCACCTGAAAGTCGAATAATTTCAAAAAGTCAACTACCAAATCCAGGGAACAGACAAATTTATGACCAGCTTGGCAGATAGGGTAATTAGAGGTTCCTTTTTCAGGATTTTAAACCCTGTCCTGAATATCATTGTAACTTTCTTCATAATGCCCTTCGTAATCAGATCCATCGGAGATCGATTATACGGACTGTGGGTTCTTGCTGGAGCCATGGTTGGATACTACGGATTCCTGGACCTTGGTTTATCAACAGCAAATGAGAGGTTCATATCTCGAGCTCTGGGTAAGGGAAACCAGGCTGAAGTGAATGAGGTATTCAACACTTGCCTATTCCTATTCCTTGCGGCCGGCCTTTTAGCTTTAATCGCTTCTATCATTATCGCAATAATTGCACCACAATTTGTCAAAGATCCTACAGATATCTACATTTTAAGAATTATTATTTCGTTGATTGGGATTACTATGGCTTTTTCCTTTCCTGCCAGGGCTTTTGCCGGATTTCTTCGCGCACATGTTCGTTTCGATGTTTTGAATATCATTGAAATTGCTAAACTTTTTCTTAGAACCGCTTTGATCTTATATTTCCTTGGGAGGGGATTCGGAATAATCGCACTAGCAATAATTTCCCTGGGGATGGAAATATCTCAAATGACGATAATAGTAATATATGTTATAAAACGTTACACGGATATCAAAGTCAGTTTTTCACATTTCATTAAGAATAAAATCCGGCCTCTGCTAAACTACAGTATCTATAGTTTTATATCTAACGTCGCCAATCAGCTCCAGTTTCACCTAGACGCCTTTGTCATAACCGCGTTCATTGGTCTTGTTTATGTAACCCACTACAATATAGGTGCTCGTATCACAAGATACTACATAACGCTGATATACGCTGCTATTGCTTTGATGTTGCCTGTTTTCAGCAGATTCGAAGGTCAAGACAATTATGAGCAAATAAGAGAAAAATTTATTCTTGTAGTAAAATTGAACACTATTTTTTCCGTTTTCTTGGGAGGATCCCTACTCATCTTTGGCAAGGCATTTATAATTACTTGGATGGGTGTAAATTATATCGATTCTTATCATGTGCTCGTTATCCTGACCATCGGATTAATTTTTAACACCATCCAAATCAGTTCTAGAACCCTTCTGTATAGTCTTTCCAAACATAAAATGTATGCAATTACTTCTACTGGTGAAGGAATAGCTAACTTAGTGCTAAGTCTAATACTAGTAAGAAAACTAGGGATTTTAGGAGTTGCGATTGGCACAACTATACCGACATTAGTGACGAATTTGTTCATTATCCCCATCTACACAAATCGTGTGATAAATCTTCAATTGTCCAGATATATCAAAGCTGTGCTTGGAGTGTTCACACTCGGTGCTGCCGTGCATCTTATAATCTGGTTAATAATCAAAGATTTGATCCTATGTGATTATCTAAGAATGTTTATACTAGGTATTTTGACATCTATAGTATTTTTCTCAATAAATGGATTCATCTTGCTTAATAAGAATGAGCGAAGATACTTTAAAATACCAATATAAGTGTTAACTTAGTATGAAAAAGGTTATCAAACTCTTATACACAATTTATGATTCCATTTAATTTTGAGAATTCTATTCCATTATCTACAGCAAATTGAAGGACCATTTCGATGTTCTTTAAAAATTCCTGAAACTCTTGTTCGGTCTCAATGAACTCACTTCTACCTGGAAGTAGAGATACCGAATGGAATGTCATGTTCAAAACAGGGCATCCCATTTCGATAAAGGTTTCAGCCAGAGATACCATGTCCGAGCCATTAAACAATTCCGGTGTAAGCCACCTGAAATTGAGTAACTTCAATCTAGCCAACACTCCTAATATGTGATACTTAGAAAAAAGAGAATTTACAATCTTCTTTCTGACCCAAGTAGAAAGCTTAAGATTCTTTTGTATAAAACCTATTGTCGGTGGTATTTCTAATAAACATCCTTCTGGGTTTTCAGTGAGAATATCATTCAGGCCGAAAAAATAAGGAAATGTGGGAGCCTCAGAAAAATCAGGTCCATGATTCCCAGTCCAGTCCCAAAATGGAGTAACTGAAGTATCAATTGAGTAGCCTAGGTCATGAATACACCGTGCTACGCTTGAATCGAAACCCCATCTTCCAGCTCTAAAGCTCACTGGTACTACACCTAAGCGGTCTATAATTGCCTCATGAAGTGTACGAATTTTCTTGTACTGTAATTCATAAGGTAAATTGCATAGCATTGCATTGTAATCGGAAATTACTTCTTCAAACGGAGGTGTATTCCATGGATGACAGTGAGTGCCGATCTCGCATCGTCCTCTATCATATATTCTCCGAATGATATTCATGGAATGGTCATTTTTCACAACCGGATAAGTGATAAGGTACGTAGGAATGGCACCAAAACGATCAAATAGATCTTGAACTATAGGAATACGGTCTATGTTATCTGTGGGATTACTGGTGCTTTTATAATCAACCCACAAATCCTCTTCCGAATCAATTGTGATCACTAATTTAACAGCCATAAAATCACACTACCACTAGCCCACGTTGAATAACCACATATGTCTCTATCTTTGTAAGCACCTATTTTTCTTTACGGTTATTATAACAATAATTTTTCTGCTAACAAAGAAAGAAATATTGTAGTATCACACAGATATTTTTATTCCTTCAGCTCCTCAATCCCCTTTGGAAGAGGATCATACGAAAGGGGCCACTCCATTCCAATTCTTGCTCATCTAGCCAATATCTATTGTGGACCCCGGAAACGGGACAGTATGTTAAGGTGTAAATGTACTGTACCAGAAAGGGGTATTAATGGGCAGGCGGAAGTTCACAAAAGAGTTCAAAGCGAAGGTAGCGTTGGAAGCGATTAA
>JAEOSY010000601.1 GCA_016840125.1 Candidatus Helarchaeota archaeon
GGGCATTCCAATCGAAGAACTTCTCAAAGTGGGGGTGGGCGAAATACTTCTTGGTTCGGATGAGAAAAAATTCTTGGTAAGTCTGAGGTGGAGTAAGCCGGTCAATATTCGTAAAAATACCAATCGAAGTGTTTAATTGCTGTGAAAGGGCATGGCGAAACGCATTCCCGGAAATGAATCGAGGATCCCCCGAATACTCTGAATGAAATTTGAACAGTAAACGAAGCAATTCGCTCATTTACGAAGAAACCTCTTGGATCTCAAGTTCTTTTTTTCCCGTCAATGGAAATTTAACTACCTCGTTCGCAACAATCCCTTGAAATTCCTTGTCCAATTTTTTACCTTGAACTTTGGGTAATTTGAATTGAATCGTATATCCTCCACTATTTCCACCGTCTTGCGATTCAGCCTGTTCATCAGAATCAAGTGTCCGTTGGTCTACTTTACTTGCACCCCGCACAGTTTTTGGTTTCATCGGGAGAATGGCAGCTCGCCCATAGCCTTGAGCTCGCATACCACCCAAGAGGAAGTCGTACTGGTACTCCTGATTCATGGTCTTCAGAAATTCGAGCGCCTTCTGGAGAACTACTCGATGGTTGGGATTCTCCTCAATTAGAATGAGATTCAAGGGCGCTTTAATCATAACACCCACCACGGTTTCCATGGTCATATACGTTTGATGCGACTGGGCATTATTTATAACGCGCGTAAGGGGAATTTTTCAAGGAGAATTTATGAGGATAGCGTCTAACTGGTCATCGAGTCGACCTTCATCAGGAATCCCGGACTATAGTGATTAAGAGTTCTTTCTCAGTGACGCTGAAACGTTAGAAAGTTCGTAACACGGTCTTTAGAGATTTTTCTCCTCGGAGATTCACGGTTTAGTTTCTAGATCTCGCTAGGAGTTTAAATATCTTTTTTGAAAAAAATATTGTACCCGTTTCCTCTATCGACGGGCTCGGATAAATTGTTCAGATTTGTCCAAATTTATGGATAGAGTATGAAAGGTGGTGATTTGGAGTCTGGTTTTGGATAGGGGTACTTTTTGGAGTAGTCGTATTAGTTGGGTATGGTTTGAAATCCCATTTTAAATCAGCTTCACAATTAAAGCGGCGAGACGAGTTCTTGAGAAAAGTAAAAAAAGCATCCTCCAAAAGTTATCCTTTTTTTGAAGAGAGATGTTCTGGAGATTAAGAACCGACTGTCCTCAAAAGTTGAAGATGGTGCAGTTGATACTTAAATGGGCTCAGGATTGTTTAGTAGGTGAATTTTAAGGCGTTCTTGTTGTCACTGAGCCATGAAGAAATAATATTATAAATTTGCAATGCTACAGTGTTAATTTTTCCTTTAAAATGTCGATTTGATGAATTTAAACTGACGAGCAACCAAAATCGATCTACGGATGGAAAATCACCCAGTTCACGAATGAAAACAGATACTTGTGGAAACTCAAATTTTAATTCAGAACACTTGCCAAGGGTTCTATTTTCGCTCTGATAAATATCAAACGTGGTTTGAATGTTTGATGCGAAAGACAGAGCATTGACTCTTGAGTCGTATAGATTGGACTGCACTATTACCTGACCACTTTGAATAACTAGAGCCCCATAGTATTTTTTTTGATCGATAAGATCATCAAGTACTTTACTACATAACTTCAGTTCTCGAGGAGGAAGTTCGAATGATATTAGAGTTTTAGCATTCTTTGGAGGGCATTCTCTTATCCTTTTTTCCAACTTCAACACCGCGCTTGATTGAAACCCTCATGAAAAAGCCATGAAAATGTTACGAGAGAGAAAAAAGCCCGATATTATTGGCTATTTTATTGGTGCGTCGTAAAAAACACCGCTCACTGGGGTTCATAATCATAATTAGCAGGATAAAATCGTAGATTTGATTGGGGTAGGTGACCTTTCGAATGAAAACTTTCATGCCAGAGTAGTTAATAACAATATTATCGGGTTCATCATGTAAAACACCTTCAAAACTAAATATAGCCGCAGCCTTTGCCGCCAAGGTATCAACTTTGATTTCATCCGGCATTACTTTCGAACTTTGGATAATTAATCCTTCGTTAGATACGATTAAACTTCCGAGGAAGCCCTGCTCTCGAATTACTCGATTAAAATCATCTTGCATATTAAATACGTTCGTTTTCATAAAATAACTCCCTTAAACGGGTTTTTATTTTTAAGAGGATCCTTTTTCTTCAGGAGGAGTCATTCCTATTAATAGAAACTTCAAAACGACTTTTAAGCCCCGAGAAAAAATTTGGACCAGATGCGAAAGATAGACTGTTTCTACTCCGCACAGTCCCTTGTTTAGATTTAGTCAGAGCCTTCCATCCTCGAAAGAAGGAATTTGTAATATTCACAAGACTATAATTGTAGAGAGAGTTAGTGTCAAAATTGCATTCCGCTATCTCGAATCAATTATTGTGCAATCTTTGATTGTATGTTATTGAACGGGCTCACTTTTCGCAGAGGTGTAGATGACTCATTATTCCATATATATAAACCTTGAGAGTTAGAGGAAAAGTCAGAATCCACACTGCTTCAGATGTCTAAGGGGCGATTCGTCTTATAAATTCATCTGCCAACTCTCATTTCAACATTATACGAATTGGACATGTTCCCCCCACTCTGATTCTAGGTTTGTACATTTCACAGAAGAATCCGAGGGCGAGTAGGGACGCACAGAAATCCGAATAAGGGGGCGTTAATGAAATCCCAATGGAGCGAAACTTTCTTTTTAAGTTAAGAATTGGGAGCTAAACTCCGAGAGATTGTTCCTGATGACCAGAATTTTGACAATCTCAAATTCTCATTTTTTTTATGGGACTTAAAAGAACTTCAACACTTATGAGGGTAAAGCAGTGTGAGCTGATGTAACTTGATCCATCATGTCTATATAATTGGAGTGAATGGTGTATGTGTTTTTAATAAACCCCCTAAAGCTAGTACTCAAGATCATGATCTGGAATCCAAGGGGAAAGATCTACAACCTTCTGCAGCGCTAATCACAGCGGTATTCATCTTTTCCAGAGAAGTCATTGGGGAACCAATCAGGACTCTGGAGACCGAAAGTTTTAAGTTTGTTTTTAAATCCGATGAGGAGTTTCTCTTCGCGCTTTGGGTCGATAAATTGGATTCCGAACAATTCTGCCAGAGTTTATTGAAAGTCATAAGGATGTCATTCTATCAGAATTTTCCACAGGCCCCTATTCAATGTCGAACAGGTAATATGAACTGCTTTTCAAGTTTTAATACACCTTTGACCAACATCCTGAAGGTTGTGTGTTAGAATATTGGACTAACTTAGTAGAGCAGAAGTGATTGATCGCGTGATGAGTATGGTTATCGTTAGTGAGTTTAATACTGAGAAAATTTTCCTTCCACCCTATTTCGACTGTTGCGAAAATCCCACGATTATTCGAGTTGGGGGGATCCTCACATGTAAGAATTGTGGAATCACGCATGAACCCATTATGAAGGGATCCTTCAGCAATCCTAATAGTAAAGTGCACAGTCTGCCGACAGTTCGAAATCAGTATTTGACCTACGGGAGCAGGACAACCTTTACTGTTACGGGATTGCCGCCAAAACGGCGACTGACATTTCAGCGCCTGGCTAAGCTCAATAATCATATTAAGAATTCAAATGAGGGGAATATGCGGATTGCTAGCAAATTTCTGTTAACCGTGGTGGGTCAACTTGAAATTCCAAAATCCATCCAAAACTTTGCCTCATACCTCTATAAAAGGGTCGTCGATGCGCGGTTGGTAAAGGGGCGGAGTATCAAAGAGATGGTTGTTGCATGTCTGTATATAGCATGTAATCTAAAGCAGTATCCCCGCCATATTTCTGACTTTGTGAGTAAATCACTCATCCAAGAAAAGAAAATTCGGAAAGCGTATACTTTAGTTTTAGCCACTTTTAAACTGAGGTTGATAAATTTCTCGGTAGAGTTTTACCTCGAAAAATATCATACTGAATTAGATCTGCCGCCTACTTTCAAACGCTTGGGGAGACAAATAACCAAACTCCTCGCTACCAATGGAATTAACACGATGGTAAATTCGAGAGGATTTGCAGCAGCTATCATTTATTTCGCCTCGAGAAAACTTGACCCTCAAAAACGAATCCGACAAAAGACCCTCTCCAAAATTACCAAAGTTACTGAATTGACTATCCGCAAATATGTAAAAGAAATAGACAAAATCTTCTGTTTTGAAGACATTTCAAGTGCCGCTCATTTAAAAATCGGTGAGTTGTGCTAAACGCGTTTGGTCGTTTTGAACCGTCTTTTTTAGTTGAAAAAAAGTTGGACAATCTTGGACGCTATTAAGCTTTTTGTTCCAAAGCTAGTATGCTACTCTCAATTTCCCAAGCGGCAACGATCTTCGGGGTGTGTTTTAAGACATTGCGCCGGTGGCATACCCGAGGCATGCTCTATCCGGATTGTCGCACCCCTGGAGGACATAGACGTTATGGGTTACAAACCTTGGAAACATTTCTGCATGCTGGCATGTCGCCGAACGGAAATCGGTAGAAGAAGCGTGGCGATCCAGATCCCATATAAGATTTTTAACAGGACTCGTACACCCTTGTTGGAGAGAAAACAAATCACGAGATCGCCTGTCATCATCGTCCAATGTTAATTAATGTCTAATCCTATTTAAGATGCTAATTTTTCCCTTTAACTTTTATAAAAAAAGTAGGAATTTTAGACTCAGGTCACGTCGAACCGTGCTTTCGTTTCGCCTCGCAGGAATGATGATGGAGACTTAGTTTTCGAGGGATGTGACATGGATGGCACGTATAAAAAAAAGTAGAAGAATTAATGGATTTTAAGGTATTATATCCCGACGTCTGTAGAGAATAAAAGCTGCTAAACCAACGCCAATTATTGGGAAAAGGAGGAGCAACAGGATTGTAGATATGGATGCTCCAGATGCAATGGAAACCGTTACTGTTTCGCAATTAGAGGGTGTACTATTCACCCACCCATTGCTTGCTACAATCACATAGAAGTACTGATTATTAGTTTCAATGTGATCAATATAACTGCTTTGGTTAACACTAGCAATAGGAACAAGCCCAACCACTGAATTAATAATTGAAGTAGCCCGATAGATGTAATAAATCGTTGAGTTTATTATGTCATTCCAATTCAAATAAATAATTCCATCGGAATCAACTGCAGGCTCAATTGGGTCAAGATCTGGAGTTTCTGGGGGAATGGCGACCGTTACGTTTTCGCAGTCGGAGATCGAGCTATTCGCCCATCCATCAAACGCAACTATCACGTAATAATAGATCCCATTAGTTGAAATTGAATCAGTACAGTTGCTTGTATTGACGGTGGTAATAGGGGTTAATCCATCAATCGAAGTTATAAAAGAAGTATTTCTATAGACATAATAAATGGTTTCCTCATTAATATCTGTCCAGTTTAATGTAATATTTCCATCTGAATTAATTGAGGGTATGATTGGATCGAGATCAGGGGCATAAGGGGGAATGGCGATCGTCACATTTTCACAGTTGGAGATGGAACTATTCATCGACCCGTCCGTCGCTACAATTACATAAAAATAAATTCCATTAACCGTGATTATATCCGAATAATTACTGTTTGTAGGGGTACCGATTGGCGTCAAACCATTTAACGCTGTGATATGCGAAGCATTCCGATAGACGTAGTATAGGGTCGAGGTCGCCACATCATCCCAATTTAGAGTGATATTACCATCAGAATCGACTGCAGGTGCAATTGGGTCAAGATCTGGAGCTTTCAGGGGAATGGCAACCGTTACATTTTCGCAGTTGGAGATCGAACTACTTCCTATTGCATTTTTCACGACAATTACGTAAAAATAAACGCCGTTTGCAGTTATTATATCAGTATAGTTCAAATCAGAAGTCTGATTAATTGGAGTCAGTCCATCTAAGGTAGTAATATTATGGGTGGCACGATAGATCTCATATTCTGAACCCCCTATCGATTCGTTCCAATTCAAGTTAATCATCCCATCAGCATCTATACTCGGTGTAATTGCCTCTAAAGTCGTGCTGTTGGGTATCATTGCTCTGTAGGCATAAATATCACAATCCCCATCTCTCTGATCTTCCCATGCAATAAAGGCACCTCCACGCCCATCGCTTAATATTTGGCGAGGATTTTGGTCGTTAATTGCTGTACATATCGCCATTCCATTTAAAGTTCCTTCAGGGTCTCCATATGAATTTATATGTTGCATGTAAACGTCATATCCTGTACCTACCGCATTTCCACGCTGATCATACCATATGATATGGGCGCCATCTGATCCATCGCTACAAATTTGGGGGTACTGTTGATTATAGGTACTCACGCAAACGGCTCTGCCGTTAAATCCCCATTGTGCATATCCCGTGGCATTAACCCGTTGCGTATAGATATCATTTGCACTCACGGAAAAATCTCTATAATCTTGCCATGTAATAATCGCACCGCCCAGTCCATCACTGCAAATAGTGGGATGTTGCTGATTCTCACTCTCATTACAAATTAACAGCCCATTTGACGCCCATTGGCTATGCCCACTTGAATTTATTCGTTGCGCATAAATATCTTCTACAGAAGTCCCATGCTCCCATGTGATAAGAACCCCTTCTAACCCATCACTGCAAATCTGTGCTTTTTCTTGAGTCCCCGGGGTCGTGCAAACTTCAGTCCCATTGAGTTTCCATTGAACATGACCCGTGGCATTGATCCGTTGTGCATAAATATCTGTAGAGCCAGTCCTATGATCCTCCCAGACGATTATGGCACCACCTAATCCATCACTGCAAATGTGGGGATACCATTGATTATTAGTTGCATTGCAAATCACGATATCGTCAGAACTCCAGAGTTTATCCAGGCTTGAATTAAACCGTTGTGCATATATATCATAAGAAATACCCTTTCTATAATCCATCCAAGTAACGATAACACCGTTTTCCCCATCACTACAAAGTTCAGCATAAAATTGTTCACCTCCTGCATTATTAATTGCAGTTCCGTTGGGGAGCCCTTGTATATGCCCAGAGGCGTTGACCCGCTGGATGTAAAGGTCATACTCCACCGACCACGTGATAAAGGCACCACCCAAGCCATCACTGCAAATCTGAGGATAATATTCCTCAGCAGTTCTATTGCCTATTACAATCCCGTTCTCTACCCATAATACCTGTCCGGAGGCATTTATTCGTTGTACAAAAATATCTAGATCATTATCCCGTAGATCGCGCCAAGTCATGATGATTCCATCTGCCCCATCGCTGCAAATTAGATTTCCCCATGTTAATAATTGGTCGTTATTAGCAGAACAGATCGCATTACCATCAAGCTCCCACCCCAAATGCTTTAAAGCAATATCATTGAATAGCACCGTTCTTTCGTGAGAATTTTGTGGTTCCAATGTAGCGAAAAAAAAATTCAATCCAATAAAAAGCCATGCTATAAAAAGTAAATTCAATTTTTTACTTGAAAACATCATTTCCATCCTCTTAGTTTATACAGAAATTGTAAAAGAACTATTTTTTAAAATAGAGTATTTTTTATAATTATTAACACTCTGGTAACTGTGTGATCTAGTAACTGTTTGAACTACCTTACATCATCAATTTTGAAAGAATTTAGCATTTAATTTATGAAAAAAGATGTTGTAATAACGGAAAATTGTGAATTTATCTAGTAATGGATCAAGCGTTCATGGTTGATTTCGATGGGGAGTCATGTTGAAGAGTTAAATCAATTCTTTTGGACTTTGACAATCTTTATCTTAGTCACTTGCGCTCTCCTCTTTCTCGCACATTCTCTTAAAAAGGAAGAAAAAGATGAAAGGTTATTGATGCTGGGTTTTACAAGCGTAACTTTTGGCTTGGCATTGAACCAATTAATTTGGTTTTTGAATACCATCCTCATCCCGCTTGAACATTCGTTCGATTTAATTTCCGTTCTGAGTTATGCGATAGGATTTACCCTCTTTTTCTTCACTTTTGATAAAACCATGCAGAAGACGAAATTTCTTCCATTTGGTATCAATGTAATTCTTATTTCACTCCTAATTGGATTTGTTTATGGCGATCTGTATTTATTTTTTACATATATCTCCTATATTTTTAATGCAACAGTATTTTGTTCCGTGCTATTATGGTTTTCAAGGAAATCCGGGGAGGCGTTTAAAGAAACATCATTTTTTTTATTGACTGGCGCAGTAGTATATCTTATCGGCGCAACTTTGCAGTCAGGTTTCATTGAAGATGTGGTTTCATACAGTCCTATAATTATTTACGCATTCATGGTCGGGGGTGCAATTTTATTCACGTCTCCAGTATTGCTTCAACGTAAGGGAAAGGCGCAATTCAAAAGGACATTAATCATCTGTTCTGTCACCTGTATAACTCTCGTGTTTGTCGCCCTCTACTTTTTGATAAATCTGTTTCTGTTCTATCAGGTGCACTATCTCATCATACTCACGATGATCGTGATGATTTGTGGTTCCACGATAATTGTGATCTATTTTCTCCACAATATCTTCAAAGTATTAGAACCTTCGGAAATTGTTAAGAGTGAAGGGGCCGTCGAACAAAAGATCGACGTGTTAAATGTGTTTTCGAGGCGGGAATTAAATACAAAGGAAGAAATCTCATTTTTCAAATCACACTTTAAAGAAAAACACGTGGCTGGAGGGTCGAGATTAACCAAAGCTGATATCCTAACGAACGAAACGAGAAAAAGGATCTACAATTTTATCGAGGAAAATTCGGTGGTGTACTTTCACCAAATCATGAGGGGCTTAAACCTGCCCACGCATAGCGTTACGTGGCACGTGAATATGTTATTTTCCTTTGATTTTATAGGCAGACTTAAAATTGAAGAGCGTTATAACCATTATATTTATTATAACAAGGAATTAAGCAGTCAACAAGCGAAAAGACTCTATTTTCTGAAAAATCGAAAATGCCAAGCTATTCTCGAGTATCTCAAACATCATATTGAGGGGTGTTCGAAAACGCGTCTAGTGAAACAATTGGGAATGCA
>JAEOSY010000602.1 GCA_016840125.1 Candidatus Helarchaeota archaeon
AAGAGAAAAGATTGTTAAATGATCAAAATTCTCCTCCTTTAGCCAATCAAACTAAACTGATTCGAAATCCAGAACCAACTTATGTAAAAACGAGAAAGACCGTTAAAAAAACTCGTTCTCCTACATCTCAACTAAGGAAACGCGGAATTCACCCTCCTTACAAAATTTTATTCTCTGATCACCAACGATTGATAGGCATGTTTTCTGAAGTTCAAGAAATTCAATCTCATATTGCATACTCATTCAAACATATGGAACAGCGAATTAACCAGATCTTTGATATTATGAAGCAATTAGATGTCATTAGATAACTGTGAGGAGTGGTGGCTAATGGAGAAAATTAATTTCAATCCCTTTTCATTGCGAAAATTATTGAATAAGCTTAGCGATAAAACTGGAATAGATTTTAGGTACTATAGATGCAACTTCGTTGAAAAACGGATAAAATCTAGAATGATTAGACTAAATCTTTATGATGCCCCATCTTACCTAAAATATATCTCCTCAAATCCATTAGAAATTGATTTATTTTTCAAAGGATTCACCATAAATACCTCCTATTTATTTAGAAATCGAGAAGTCTTTGACACATTGGAAATGATTATTAGTGAATGCTTAAAACAGGGTAAAAAAATTACTGATACCAAAAAATTACTCTCTCTTCCGAGAGCCGTTACAAATAAAAATATATTCACTCACCTCCCGCAGCTGTCTATTTATAGGAAATTTAATAATGGTTATGGATCTACCCCACGGCTTAATATTTGGTCCTGTGCATGTGCCTCAGGGGAGGAACCCTACTCCTTGGCCATATTATTTAATAAATTTAAGAATAATGTCCTTAATTTTCCAAATTATAAAATTGTAGCTTCCGATATTGACAAAAACGTGCTGGAACGTGCAAAAATTGGTGTTTATTCAGAAGAGTCGATGAAAGAAGTTTCAGCTGTCGAAAAATATAACTATTTTAAGAAAGTAAAAGCACGCTTTGGAATTAAGCACGCTCTTTGTAACAACATAAAAAATCAAGTAGAATTTGTTGAAGAAGATATAACTAAAGGGCACAAGAAATCACATAATTACGACATTATTTTCTGCAGATATTTTTTAATTTATACCGAAAGAGCTGCACGAGATACAATTCTTAAAATCTTAGAAGCGAATTTGGCATATGGGGGTTTATTAATTTTAGGTAAAACTGAAACACTCTTTAATTCTCACCATCATCTTAAATTAATCGATACTAGAAATCATATCTATGTGAAAGGCAAATATAATTAACATTAAGAGGTAAGTCTAAATGTCAGTAAATGTATTAATTGCGGACGACTCTGCTTTTCAACGAAAAGTAATTTCAGACATGCTTACAAGCCATAAGTCCATTGATGTTGTTGCAACGGCCCGTAATGGCAAGGAAGCGGTCAAATTAGTTGATGAACTAATTCCTGATGTCGTGATTTTGGACCTAATTATGCCCGAAATGGACGGGTTAACCGCATTTCAGCATATAATTGAAAATCATCCCATTCCAATCATTATTTTTTCAGTCCTTGATCCTAATACTATGGATAAGTCTGTCCAAGCTCTATTAATGGGTGCCTTTGATTATATTATAAAACCAGGAGGCGAATGGAAGGTTGAATTACCGAAATTTCAAAATGAACTTATTTCCAAAGTTTTGCTAGCATCAAAATCTAAGATAAAAAAGATAAAAAAAACGCAAACGTCTGCTATTCAGAAAAAACCAATTGCCAAAAGAACAAAAAAACGAATTCCGATACCTGTGTTTCCGGCTGATTACGTCCCGGATCTAACTCCTATCAGAATTTCAAAGTTAGAATCGAATGTTATAGTTATGGGGGCGAGTGTTGGTGGACCCAAAACGTTGAAATCAATACTTTCCCATTTGCCAAAAGACTTTCCTAGCCCTATTTTGATAGTTCAACATTTAAACGAACATTTTGTTCACCAATTTGTTCATTCACTTAATGGACAGTGTGAAATTGGGATTAAAGTTGCCGAAAACGGAGAAACTATCCGATCTGGAATAGTATATGTCGCTCCTGGTGATCGGCATATGGAAATTTCAGTTACTAAAAATAATCCTATTATAAATATACGCTCTGGAAAACCCGTGAATTTCTGTATCCCCTCAATTGATGTGCTCTTCTATTCGGCTCTTCGTGTATATAAAGATAATATCTTAGGCATTTTGCTTACTGGTATGGGTGAAGATGGAGTAGCGGGCCTTGGTGCAATTCAGGATATTGGGGGAAAAACCATCACAGAATCAAAAGAAACTTGTGTTCTCTATGGGATGCCCAAGATTGCTGCTGAGCGTGGCGTTGCAGATATGATTCTCCCGGATTATGAAATAGATAGTCATATGCTGATATTTGCTAAGAAATTCAAAAATTAACTAGGTTGTTACTAGATGAAAGATAATGACTGCCGAGATCAAACCAAAACGATTAATAAAGATGGAGAAATCCAGATCCCGGCAGGCCATTTTGCGTTGCTTAATTCACACGAAAGCTCAAATAACGGTGCAAGCAAATTCGCTATCTACGGATTGGGATCATGTATTGCGCTACTTCTCTATGATAAAAATAAAAAAATTAGTGCAATGTCCCATATACTCCTTTCTAAAATAAGAGAGACCCGGAGATCAAATCCATTGTTTTATCCCCATAAATATGCGGAGTCTTCAGTAAGGCATCTGCTCGATGAAATGTTGAAACATGGGGCGTCCCGAAAAAGGATTAAAGCAGTGATTACAGGAGGGGCTGATATTTTTGGTAATAATATTTTGGCAGTTGGTAAAGCGAACATTGAGGAAGTCAAAGACCAGTTGGAAAAATTGAATATTAAGTTGGAAAAAGAGATTACCGGGGGGCGGAGGGGGCGAGTTGTTATCTATAATTCAATTGATAATTCACTTTCAGTTAAGGTCACAGGAACGGAGGCTTTCAAAAAAATTGCCCTTCAATAAAATTATAAAAAAGTAGAGAGGTGGCGGGTAAAAATGAGTATGAAAAAAAATATTTCTTGGTTAAAAGAAAAATCGATCGATCTAAATTTCGAACAGATCGATTCGTTAATGGAATTAGGCAACATTGGATCTGGTAATGCAATTACAGCCCTTTCTCAACTACTTGAACGAAGAATCGAGATGTCATTAACTAAAGTAAGCATTATTCCTTTCTGGAAAATCATGGATTTACTAGAAGATCCTCAGACTATGGTGTTTGGTATATATTCCGATATTAAAGGGCATGCTAATTTATCTATCTTCCAATTCTTTACTAAAAAATCAGTAATAAACATGATTAACAAATTATCAGACCAAAATCAAAATAATCCAATCAATATCAATGAAATAGAGGATTTAGACGAATTTTCCTTGAGTATTATTTCTGAAATTGGAAATATCCTAATAGGACATTATACTAGTGCATTAGCTAATCTTATGTCAACCAAATTAATACCAGAAGTTCCAAACATAGCTCTCGACACTCTTGAAACGATTACCAACTGTTTAGCTGCTAAATATTCCCAGAGAATTGACCATTTTGTTATAATAAAAACTACCCTTAAAATTGAAGAATTGGAACTAACAGGGACATTCTGTTTTATTCCCGATGTCGATACATTAGAACGAATCTTTAAAGCCATTGAGGTTGATAGCCAGTTTGTCTTAGAAGAATAACTAGAATGAAAGGAGAATGTGATGACGACAAATTCGAAATTTGGTGGATTAATAGAGGGATCGCAATTAAATGAATTACTTTCCAATTTGTTAGATGTAGTTCCAAATCTTTTAGCCGCATTTATTACTGATTTAGATGGATTGAACATAGCGAATCAATCGCGAAAAGAAGTTGATGAAAATAAAATCGGTGCAATTATGGCGGCAATTGATCAAACCATAAAACGAATTAAGACTTCAGCTGAAATATCATTAGGAAGCGGTATCATTGATACTGATGAATTTCAAATTGTTTTTATAAAATTAAATAGCAGTACTCCTGTTCTCTTCGTAATGGTTGCCGATCATTACACCATTATTGATCCATTTATTCCTTATTCTTATCTTATAGCCGAAAAAATCTCCTTTATTCTAAATAACAGATTTACTTCTTTGTCTATTCCCTTTTTAGGTTCTGATGGAACTATTGAGAGTCCCACTTTAGAAAAAAAGAATTATAAAAAACACCATATCGTCAAATTAATGGTTTTAGGTGATGAGAAAGTAGGGAAAAGTTCGTTATTGAACTTATATATAAATGGGGATTATATTACCGATTATAAACCTACTATTGGGCTAGCCATCTATTCCAAAGACTTTCCTCTATCCAAAACAGTTAATCTAACATTTCATATGTTTGATATGTCTGGGCAGAAGAACCTTGCGAAAATTCGAAAACTATGTTTTCTTCAGTTCTTTATACAATCTCAGCTGAATAACAATTGTACAAATGCTTTTTTTGTCGTATTTGATTCCACGAAGCCTGAGACCCTAAAGAATACAAGATATTGGCTTGATGAAACGAGAAAATTCATTAATCACTCAAATGTTCCTTTTATTCTCGTTGCCAATAAGATCGATCTGATTGATAATCGTGAAGAAATTCAAGGGATGGCGAGATCTATTCTTGAAGAATATAACTGTCAATATATTGAAACTTCAGCGATTACTGGGGAAGGTCTTGACGAAATTTTCACAATTTTGGCTACAAAATGCATGGATTAATTATTCACTTCGCTGAATTAAGTGAATTCCTATGAAAGTTGAAAAGAAGAGCCTAGAAATCAGATTACAAGAATCAGAAGATAGATACCAGGAAATGCTCGACCTTTTACCTGATATTATTTTTGAAATTGATGGCGATTTAAACATTACATATGTGAATTCTATAGCATTCGATCAATTCGGTTATTCAAGAGAAGATTTCGATAAAGGCCTTAATGTTACTCAGATGATCATCCCTTCTGAACTCGAACGTGCTAGAACTAATATTTTGAACATATTTCAGGGAGCGATTATTGGTCCCAGTGATTATTTATTAAAAAAGAAAGATGGTTCAGTATTTTTCGCAAGAATAAACGCACGTCCAATTTATAAAAATGGAACAATAATAGGTATGAGAGGGATAATCAGTGATATTTCTTCTAGAAAAGCCGCAGAGGCGGCGCTACGTGATAGCCAGGCTAAATTTGATGCCCTTTTCAACCAATCCATTTATATCTATTATTTAACTGATTTTAACGGGAATTTTATAGACGTTAATGATACAGCGTTGGAGTTACTCGGATATTTGAGAGAAGAAGTTTCAGCCCTGAATTTCACGGCGTTACTTGATGAAAATCAACTTCCGCTTGCTTTAGAGGCAATTAAAGAAATAAGGGAGAAGGGTTCTCGTTTAACTACAGATATTTATAAATTAAGGAAAAAGAATGGCGAATATTTATGGGTTGAAACCCAAGGGTCTCTAATCTATCGGAATGGAAAACCATATGCTATTCAGGGAATTGCAAGAGATATAACTGAAAAGAGAGAAGCTTTGGAGAAGCTCAAGGAATCTTACGATAACTTACAGGCTTTATTCAATTCAATAGACGATTTTGTGTTTATCTTTGATCTGGATGGTAGCATATTAAAATTTAATTTCAGCGTGCCCTATCGATTAGGGTATTCCAAAGAAGAATTACTGAGTAAAAATTGTTTTGATCTACATCCACCCAATCGAAGGGACGACGCTATAAAAACACGTGCTAATATAAATGCAGGTAAGACTGACTTATGTACTATTCCTCTAATGACCAAGAAGGGAACTTTAATACCCGTGGAAACAAAGATGACACGAGGCCATTGGGGTAATCAAGAAGTGACAATAGGGATTAGTCGTGATATTACACCCTATAAAAAAATGGAACGGTTAATCACGGTTCAACGAGATCTAGCTCTTAGAATTTTAGAAATTACTAATTTTACTGAAGCGCTGAAAGTATCTTTACACGCGATTCTTGAAGTAACGGCATTTGATGGAGGTGGAATCTATATTGCAAATGAAGAAACGGGCGCACTCACACTTAAATACCATGAAGGTCTTTCTGACTCCTTTATACAAAAAAGCCGACATTATGCCTCTTCGAGTCCAAATGTCAAACTAATCCAACAGGGGAAACCTGTATATATAGATTATAGAAAGCTTCTCGAAGCCTTAAAAATCCAGAAAGATATTGAGGGGTTAAAAACTGTAGCTGTGATACCTATAATTGATAAGGATCGGGTGATAGGTTGTTTAAATGTCGCATCGTATACGCTGAAAGAGATTCCCGAGGAATCAAAGAAAATTATTGAGACCCTCGCAGGACAAATCGGCCAAATTATCAACAGGTTTCACCTAGCGTCTGCGTTACAAGAAAGCGAGGAGAAGTTCCAGTTGATTGCCGAAAATGCGAATGACTTAATTACGGTCTTTAATGATAAGTTTGAATATGAATATACAAATACAGACGCGTTTGAGCGAGTAATGGGATACACAAAAGAGGAACTGGCAGGAAAGATGAGATTTGATGTAATTCATCCTGATGATCTTGAAGCCGCTTTGAAAATCCTAAAAAGAGGTTTTGCTAGTGGAGTGGCTAGTGCAGAAATTCGAATTAAGCATAAACAGAGGCATTATATTTGGTTTGAATTGAGAGGGCGGACATTTTATGATAATACAGGTAACAAGAAGGCTCTAATTATTGGAAGGGAAATATCTGAAAGAAAGGCGCTCGATGAATCGAGGAAAAGGTATTTGAAAGATTTAGAGAAAGAAGTAGATTTGAAAACTAAAAAATTACAAGAAGAAACTGATGAATTACAAAAAGCTCTATTAAAACTAAAAACTTTTCAAGAACAACTAGTTCAATCCGAGAAATTAGCGTCAATCGGATTGCTAACTGCGGGGATTGCCCATGAAATAAACAATCCCATTATGGGCATCATAAATTATGCTGCAATCATCAAGGATGAAATCGCTAATACTCCCGAAATAGATTTAAATTCGAAACCATTTTCATTCATCCCGAAAATCATTAAAGAAGGCGAACGAATTTCCACAATCGTTGAAGATCTTTTTACATTCGCCCGTAAAGACATCGGCAAATTTAGTTATGAGGAAATTTCAAAGGTTATACAATCCTCTCTTTCATTACTCCACTCAAAAATTAAGAGGTCTCAGATTGAGGTCACGTTAAATTTGATAGAAGATATTCCAAAAATCCCAATGAATTCCCAAAAAATTCAACAAGTTATAATAAATGTAATTCAGAATTCAATTACGGCGATAGATAAAAAGTTCGACGCGATTGGTGAAATTAATTCGAAAAAAATCCTGATCAACACGGTTTTGGTCACGCGTGGGCAAAGAAAATATGGACGGATCACATTTATTGATAATGGATACGGAATTAAACAAAATGAACTGAATAAAATATTTGATCCATTTTACACCACTAAAAATGACTCAAAACAAAAAGGGATGGGGTTGGGATTAAGCATTTCGTATGGAATTATTAAAGAGCATGATGGTTATATCGAAATCAAAAGTGAATGGAAAAAATATACTATAGTTAATATTTTATTACCAGTAAAAATATCTTCCAATGCGAAGAGCTGAAAAAATATTTAATATATAATTTAATCGAATCCTTTGTGATTCATTTATACAATTGATTTCATTACCACGTTGAGATGTGATACTCCTAATAATTTTAAATATGAATTCATCCTTTCATCAAAATTTGACAATTTGTTTAGGAAATGCCACATTTTAAATACCTATTACTTAAAAAGAATGCGTTTAAAGTTTAATTCATGTTAATCTTTCCGAAAAGTCTGCAGGGGTTTTCGATGTATGAATTTTGGATGTTGCGACATTCAAGAGGTAAAAGGTACCACCCTTTATCTATTTTTAAACCCAACCCCCCTCCCTACACTCCCCTTTAAAAGAGGGCGGTACCTACCTCTTTTTATAGGTTGTACAGAAAAAAACTATTCTATTTTTGAAGTTTTAAAAAAACTACTAAACGGTATTAAAAAACCCCCCCCCTATATTTTTTCCAATTTGTTAGTTTTTGAAAAATTCCATTAGCAGAAAGTAAGTGTATTCAATTTAATAATCTCAAAATGTGTGGTTTCGCTCCAAGCAGGTGCCCTATAAATATATTTTCCTCGATTATGATTCGTATCTTACAATGACAATCGATACTAGGAAATTTGGAAATTATTCTAACCTCCGTCCCAATCCGGAAAGCGAACACCGCAGATCCGTTATTTTAAGTTCAGAACAGCGTTTAATCTCGCAAGTACCCCATAAACCTTCCAATTATTATGATTGCTGTGAATTTCCTGATATAATAGAAAATCGAGGGGTACTTACTTGTAAAAATTGTGCAATAGTTCATAAACCTATTATGAAGGATGGGTTCATTAGTAATCCGCAAGATCATACATTTTTTACTGCGCGAAAAACCAATAATCCTTATTTAGATTATGGTTGTAGAACTTCCTTTAATCATACGAATTTATCCCCCAAAAAAAGACTGTTATTTCAACGTTTGGCCAAGTTGAATAATTACTTCAATAATTCAACCGAAATGAATATGCAGATTGCCAATAGATTTCTTTTTACTGTGGCAGGTCAACTGGAGATTCCAAAATCCATTCAGAGTTTTGCCATTCATCTATACAAAAAAGTCATAGATGCTCGATTAACAATGGGGCGAAGTATTAAAGAGATGGTTGTTGCGTGTTTGTATATCGCATGCAACTTAAAGCATTATCCTCGCCATATCTCAGAATTTTCGAATAAGTCTGCCATTTCAGAAAAGAAAATTCGTAAAGCCTATCGATTACTCTTATACACATTTAAAATAAGATTAAATGGTTTTTCACTTTCTCACTATATAGATAAATTTTCTACTGAATTAAACCTATCTCCTGACTTTAAATCCTCGCTTCTAAAAATTGCAGATTCACTACATTCTGAAAAACTTAATACTACCGCAAATCCAAGAGGAATTACTGTAGCGCTCATCTACCTTCTCTCCACAAAGCTAACTCCTGGGTTTAAAATTAAGCAGAAAATTCTGGCTGGCATTTCCAAGGTTTCTGAGGTTACAATACGTAAATATGTCAAAATTATAAAAACAAAAATTGTTTTTTAAAGATTTTTGCTTCCAACAAGAATTTAATTGGTGTGATTCCGATGTACTGGAAGTTTTGGCACAAATTAAAAAGAGCTACTGAAACTACAAAACTTATTTCAAATTCTGAAAGAGAATTATATAATATATGGATCCGATATTTCAAAAATAAAAAACCTGATTAGCTCTGATATGAAATATTGTACCTCTATGTACTTATAATCGATTTTTCATTAAGACGTTTCTGTTGTACTGTTATTATATGCTCAATAATCTTCTTTAAGTAATCATATGAAAAGGGTTTCTTAATATAATCATAAGCATTAAAGCGCATCGAATCGATCAATGTAGGTGCATTTGGATACCCTGTTATGATTATTATTATCCCACTTTTCTCTAATTTATTGATTAACTTAATTAAGTCCATTCCATTTCTATCTGGAAAGAAAATATCTATGATATATATATCAAAATTTGAGTTTTGGATGAGTTCCTGCGCATTATTAAATTCTCCTACCCCGATAACTTCGTATCCTTCCTTTTTTAAAACCCACGTGAGCGATTTGAGGATAGATTCTTCATCATCAATAATCAAAATCCTTACCATTTCTCATTCACAAATGGGAAATTTGATTAATTAAAAAAAGGTTTTATGGGAAAATTTACTTTTTACAAAGGGTGTTTTGAGTCTACAGTATCCGATTGAAATCCCTTTCTGATTCATTGTTGTAACAATTGTTCTCAATTTGATAAAATTCGAG
Source organism: Candidatus Helarchaeota archaeon (assembly GCA_016840125.1). The sequence goes on from JAEOSY010000602.1 coordinate 9,960, forward strand.
TTTAATGCGACGATATATCTTTCAGGTGAGTTCGAATAAGCCCCAATATTTTTTTCAATTCATTTTGAAAGAAAGGTTTTTTTAGATAGTCATATGTACCTAATCGTATTGAATCGACTAATGTGGGAAGACTTGGATACCCCGTAATGATGATCACGATGCCTTTTTTATCTAACTCTTTAATTAATCGAATTAAGTCGATGCCTTTACCACCTGGGAGCACTAAATCAATGAAGTAGATATCATAATCCTCTTTTTTGATAATATTTTCTGCAGACTTGAAATCCATTATTGTAGTAACATTGAATCCCTCTTTTTCTAATATCCATCTCAGCCCTTTGCAGATGGATTCCTCATCATCTACAACCAAAACTTCTGTCATTATACTCACTTCTTTAATTATGAATATGAATTTTATTTTTTTCTAAAGGTAATAAAATATCAACTTCTGTTCCTTTTCGCCAAGTGCTTTTTATTTGAATTTCCCCATTGTGATCCTTAATTATTCCGTACGAAATGCTCAATCCTAGTCCGACACCATGTTTTTGTGAGAAAGACTTCGTTGTGAAAAACGGATCAAATAACTTCGGCAAATTTTCTTCACGAATCCCTTGCCCATTGTCAATAATGGTGATTTTACAAAAGCGATTCTCTTCATTATTAACGAAAAGTGAGGTTTGGATTAAAATATTCTTCAGTTTTTCTTCATCATGGCCAAATTTCTCATCCAATGCTGCAATGGAATTCTGAAGAACGTTTATTAATACTTGCTGAATTTTTTGGGAATTTATTGGAACCTCAGGCAAATTCTCATCCAACTCCTGCTTCACTACAACTTTAGAATTATGTATTTTGGGTAACAAAAGTGATATAGATGATCTGATTATCCCTGAAATATTTACATTAATACGTTTTCCAGGATCTGGGCGCGCAAACGTTAATAAATCTTCGACGATAGTTGAAATACGCTTCCCTTCCTTTACAATATCCTGTAAAAAGGAGAATGGCATTTCCTTTAAATCTACAAATTGTCTTTCTTCAATTTCATTATAAATAATTTGGGCAAAACTGATAATCCCTGTGAGAGGATTATTAATTTCATGGGCGACCCCTGCCGCCAATAACCCAATTGATGCTAGCTTCTCAGATTGAATCAACCGTTCTTGAGTTGAACTTAGACTTTCAAGTGTCTTTTGCAACTCATCTCGATCCTTTTTGAGCTCGTGTGTTTTATTTTCAACTTCCATTTCTAAATCGTGCAAATAATTTTTTCTAGATTCTTCAAGTGCCTTTCTCTCTGAAATATCTCTTGCAACTGTCAAAATTTTCAGTTGTTTGTGTTCATCTTGAAAAACTCTTGTAACGGTTCCTGTCCAAATATATGATCCATCACTTTTTCTCATTCGATATTCTCCAGCTGAAAAACCCTTTTCGAATGCCTCTGGCATTGCCTTCTGTAGTTGTGGAATGTCATCGGGATGGAAAAGCTCCTGTATTGATTGTGTTTTTAGATAATCATATCCGTATCCCAACAACCTTTGAGCAGTTATTTCGTTTAGATATTCTACCTCCCGATTTTGATTATGTACTATTATTAAATCGTTTGCATTCTCGGATATGAGGCGATATTTCTCTTCAGATTCTCTCAACTTTTCTTCAGCGAGTTTTCTATCGTTAATATCTTGTAACACTACTTGTACCATCGACTTATCTGCCAACTCAACGAGAGACCCTTCTGCAAAAACCCAAATTAAACTTCCATCTTTTTTTCGAACTTGGAGTTCAAATGGGACTGTAAGTCCTTTCTGGACTATATTTCTGAAGTGCTCTATTGTTGAATTAAAATACTGAGAAGGAATAACATTTAATTTTAAGAAATCCTTATTGACTATTTCTTCTTTCTTAAAGCCAAATACTCGCTCAATACTGGAATTACAATCAACAACAACCCCGTCCATGCTGATCAAAACATTAGTTAATGGTGACCTCTCAAATAAATGCCGAAACTTAAGTTCCGACTCTTTCAACTGCTCTTCTGCCTCAACTTCCTCAGTTATATCAATCAAGACTCCCTGCACCCCGACTACTCTATCTTCACTAAAGATCGGCTGACTGGATGTACGCATCCATCGTATTTCGCCAGATTTAGTGTTTACTCGATACTCGCTTGAGGCAGATTGGCCTGATAGGATACTTTGAAAACTTTTTGAAAGCGAAGGTAAATCCTCGTTATAAATAAACTCAGTGAAGGGATGCCCTATAACCTCAATTGGATGATATCCGATAAATGATTCTACAGTGGGGCTAATATATGTGAGGATTCCTTTTGTATCAACAGTATATATTACCTCATTTATATTTTCTACTAGATCCCGAAACTTTTTTTCACTTTGCCTTATTTTATCCTCGGCTTCCTTTCGTTCAGTGATATCTGTAATTACATTTAAAATTTGAGTGACTTTGTCAGTATCGTTCTTGACATAGGAAACCGAAAATTCAATGGGTATTTTCTTGCCTGATTTAGTTTTGAAGTAAATGGAAATGGCGGGTATCTCCTCCCCCTGCAAAGCTTTATCATAAACCTCCATTATATTTTTCAATTCTTTTGATTCGAAAAATAGGGACCCAAGTTCAAGTCCAACCTTTCCAAGTATTTCTTTACTTTCATAACTTGTTAGCTTTTCAAAGGCCGGATTTACAAAGGAGAGTGATCCGTCCATTTCAAATAGCATTAATGCTTCTTTTAAATTATCAGTAATTACTTTACTTTGATTTAATTTATGCTCTGCAATTTTTCGGTCGGTAACATCCCTTGTAGCAATAATTACTCCTTTCGGTTTTCCAGAAGCGTCTCTTAGAACATTACCCATTAATTCGGCTGAAAACTTGGTTTGATCTTTTTTTAATAGAGTAAATTCCTCTGGACCTGTCATTTGACCGCCTAATGTTTCCATTAGTTTTTTAGTTGCCCTTTCATGATCCGCCTTATCAATCAACTTAAAAGCACTCAGGCCTAGTAATTCCTTTACATTATCAAACCCATGAATTTCAGCAGTTCGTTCTGAAGCTTCGATGATATTTCCTTTCATATCCCCAACCGTAATGGCATCAGGGGACGTTCTTAAAAGGGTTTTATAGAGTTCTTCAGATTCCTTTAATTTCAATTCAACCTCTTTTTCTTTAGTAATATCTTGAATAATACTTTGGAAAAAGATATCATTCCCTATTTGAACTTTGGATGTCTTGGATCTAAGCCATGCGGGTTTTCCGTTCGCTTTTGTAACTTGTCCTACTATGCTTTCCGCAGCATCTCCACTAAATAACTTACTTAATCTATCCTTAAGCGATAACCCTATTTCTGGTGGATAGTTTTTTAATTCTAGATAATTTTGACCTATTAACTCTTCAGATCTAAATCCAAATATTTTTTCTGATATTGGATTACAATCTAAGATCTTACCCGTTGTATCAAATATCACAATAGAATAGGGTGCATTTACAAATAGGGACCTGTATTTTTGTTCCGAATGTTGTAATTTTACTAACAAAATTTCTTTTTCGATTTCCATTTTCATCCTCTAACATTTAAAATTTCAATCATGTAATCTTGACTTAAAAATCCAACCCCATTTTATATTTGACTATTTCTAAGCCGCTGCTTTTCTTCATCGTTAAATTCTTTTCATAAATAATAATAAAACACTTATATTTTCAATTGAATTCCATACTTTGTGATATAATATTCAATTGGCTCCAACATATGATGGGTTCCTCTCATTTTTATAATCGACATAGTTCGGACCATTCGGTTTTCCCGTTCCTCCGTTTGTAATAGAATTGTCCCATCTGAAATATAAGATTCATGACAATGGTAATTCGTATTATATAATTCCGCAGTCATAATTGCTTGTAATTCTCGTTCTTTGATAAGATTTGAGAAATCATACATTAAAAGCCGGTATTCTTTAACATCAGGTAATGAAAGTTGAATAAGATTTATTGGGTCAATAACCACACGTTTGATATTAAATTTCTTAATTTTCTCATCCAGTTCATTGATGAATTCATCTCGGGTTTCAAACAATTCCAACTTTTGACTTAAATCAACTATAAAGACACTTTTACCTATAACCTTGAAGTCCATGAAAAAATAAAGTGATGCAAACTGAATTAAAGATTTGGACGATTCGGTCAGGACTGAAAACATTATCCCATTTTCATTATGCTTTGCACATTCAAATAAATATTGTAGTGAAAACGTAGTTTTTCCAGAGCCTAATGGACCAATTAATAACACAATTGACGGCTTGAAAAAACCTCCTTCGACAAGCGGATCCAAATCTGGGATTCCTGTTTTCACTCGTTTTACTTGCATTTCAATGGCTCTTTTATTTTTCATTCATTTTAAAAAAATTTCCACTATATCCTTCAAAAACTGGGCAACCAGTACATTTCTGGTCGATAAATTTATCGCATAATGAACAATTTGAACCACACGGAGCTCTCCGACTTGTTTCGGGAAATTGTTTTTTCGAAAATATAAGAAATTTGGGAGTTAATTCGGGATTCAATGAGGTAACCCTACACTCCTTAACACGAGAATCAAGTTGGAGCTTCTCAATTATATTCATATAATAATAATGATGATGATTCTTTTCAGTTCCAAAAAGAAAATGAATATTGCTTTTTGAAATATCTTTTGCAATCCAAAAAATTCTGGGACAGTTTTCAAGTTCTAGTTCTATTTCACTTAAATATTTTAAATTAACTCCATTTAAATTTACTAACATTAAATCTAAATTTAGTCTCTTATAATTTACTCCAATAGTAAATTGGAATTTTTCCATAGCGAGCATTTTCTCAATTCTTTTTCTTACAGTACGTCTTGATACTCCGAGATTATTAGCTAATTCTAAAAATGATATTCGGGGATTTGATGCTAATTCCTTTATTATCGGAAGCTCTGTTTGAGAGAAAAAATTATCTTTTTCTACTGTGGTAGGGTCTAATTTTCTCCGTCTTTCTTCTTTAATTTCTTCTTTTCTTTTTTCCTCTTCAATTTTATTTGGAAGTTCTTCATTAAAAAGTAACCAGGCATCGAAAATATTTAGTAAGAAATTCTTATATCCCGTTCTCTTACTTCCAGTTGAATTACCCATCAAAAGTTCCTACTTCTTTTGTTTTTACGACATCTCTATACCGACTAACCCCTTACCATCAGTTGAGAGAATGCTTTAATCTTATAATATTAAATTATATGTAATAAATGTTTGAAAATGTTTTGGAAGACAACAGCTCTACTTTTGGTTAAACCATGTTCTATCGAAACTTTTCTTTTTATCATTTAACTTCATTAAATCTCAGTTTTAGAAGGTGATTATTTATTATTTAATCTTATTGGCGCAGTAATCAGGTCTTTAAATTCCCGATGTATCATGGAAACCAAACTATCTCTTCTCATTTTCGTTTATCGGGCGTAGCAGCTCAAATTTACCTAGATCCAATTTTTTCTCAAATTGAGATCACAATCTTCTACTACATGTCAAAATGAGATCTAAGAATCGTGAGGATTACCAAAAAATGAGTAGTTTTGATGTGAATATTTCCCAACATCTTTTTTAAAAGAAAAAATTGTTTTTGTGTTAGAATCATTGGATGGAATTAATCATCCAGTGAAATTCTAATTAAAAAACTTGGAGCGTAAGTAGGAAATCGTAGGAAAATTTAGGAGGATTAAAAATTCAGAACCTTTGTTTAAATAAATTGGAAGTTGATGGGCCTCAAGTTCTTGCACAATTTCCTACAAACTTTTTCAACGATCAGGAACTAATAGAGATTCCAATGAAAGTTATACCTTTAAATGCTAAGGAAGGGGATTTTACTACTATATTATATCGAGACAGTTTAATGATAGTTTCATATATTTTTACAATAAAAGAAGATTCCGCCAATCGCCCATCGCTATTCGCAATTTCTGCAACTTTAGATACTAATAAGCTAAATCCGTTTTCATTCAAACAGCTCTTTGAATCTCTTATCGCCCAATTAAAAAACTTAAACATGAAACGCTCTGAATTTTTGGTTGCTATTTTGCCTAAACTCTATGATTCCCTCTCCAAGGGAAAATCGGAAATTAAAATTACGAAAACAGTAACATTAAGAATTGAGATCTCGAACGATATTTCACACGCCAAAGAAAAAAGGAAAAGAAAGAATAGATCAAAGGGGATGTGGTGAAAGAATGGTTGATATGTCTGAAGCGGTTTTGTATTTAGCCATTACAATTTTCGTTGTAACAATGATAATTTGTAGCATTAAGGTCGGTCTGGTTTATAAAAGAAACCGAAACTTTGCTTCAATTCTCATGATTCTAAGCTTTTGTATGGGGGCACTGGTGGGAATTTTCTCCATTATTCAAATGATAATTCCTGGATTTATTGATGAATTCTTTTATTTCGCTCTTTTATTTTACATAGCCGGTCTAGCAACGATATTCTTCTATATTGTTGATATCAGAGAACTTACTTTGGTTCCCTTAGTTGTAACCCTAATCGTCTCACTTCAATCATTGATTGACATTGAAGTCTATCATATAATGAGATCTATCATTCTGAACGTAGGTGGACTTATTCCAATAATTGGATTCTTCGGTCTTGCTATACGAAATAGGGATGGGAAAAGTCTTGGTTTTTCAGTAAATCTCCTGTTATTAACTTTTGCTGGGATTTTAACTCCAACTAATCCTTTTTTTGCAGGAGCGTTGTATATCTCTGCGGCTATTGTATTACTGCTAGGCATTTTTGGCTCTTTTGATCGGGTGTTAATACATGAGAAGCGAGCCGTAACCTGGATTGAAAAAGAATTAACGAGTAGAGGTTGAAATGAGTGGGATTATTTAGTCGTTTATTTGGGAAAGTTAAGAAAAAAGTAAATATTGCAATCATCGGATTGGATAATGCTGGTAAGAGCACAACACTCAACTTCCTTGTTGAGGGGGAACCAACTGAGACCATCCCAACCATGGGCGCAAATTATCAGCAAATTCAATTGAAAAAAATCCAACTAAACATGATAGACCTTGGAGGTCAGAAGGCCTTCCGACAATTTTGGAAGGGACCTCTCCAATCAAGCCAATGCATGATTTTTGTAATTGACAGCACTGATATTGAACGGTTTCTAGAAGCGAAAGAAGAACTTGAAAACGCAATGACATTATTTCCCAAAAATTTTCCAATTCTAATTCTGGCGAATAAGCAGGATTTAGATGCTGCAGTTCCAAAAGTTGAAATCATGAGAATCTTCGAACTTCATGAGAAATTTAATGGACGCGATTGGCATATTGAAAATACAAGTGCATTATTTGGAACCGGACTTAGTGAGTCTTTTCACTGGCTATATGAGCATATAACTGGTGAAAAAGTGAAGAAAATGACCGTTCCTAGGGATATCATTATTTTTGACGCGAGTAGTGGGTTGCCGATAATATCTAAAAGTGAAATCTTTAAAGAAGGGCAATTAGCGGCAGGATTTCTATCTGCCATGCACACCTTCGTCTCAACAGTTGCCCAGGATACAATTACTTCCATTACCATGGGAAAAAATAAAATATTGTTTCAGCATATGAAAGAGATTATAGGAGCCATAATTCTAAGTGCGCAGGAAAACGAAAAAATAGCTGCAAAATTATTGGAGGATTTGCTAATCGAAATAATCGCAAAGGGAATTGATATGGCGGAACAAGTTTTAACTAACTTTGTTATTGATAAGCTTAAAAATGGAAAAAATTAAAAAAGTAAAGGTTAAATAGAAAATGACTGTCGAAACTAGAGCTGTAAATAGCGGTCCAACACTCGTTATAGGCTCTGATGCAGCAGAGAATAAGCGTATAGTAGAAACTTTACATCAAAAATCAATTCCCATTGTTCTCAAGAGTGAATCAATTCCATATTACGATTGTTGCGAAACACCCGCTATTATTGAAACTCAGGGTAATTACGTTTGTAAGAATTGCGCTATAGTTCATGAACCAACAATGCAAGAAGGGATATTTTCTGAATTAGACACTCGTCACGTCGAAGTGATTTCCAGCAGTAAATTACCGCGTCAAGGATCTAGGACTACGTTTTCATTTGAGAATTTATCCTCCGAAAAACGAATGCTCTTTCGTCGGCTGGGAAAATTGAACAACTATTACAGCAATTCTGTTGAAGCTAACAAAGTGATTGCCAATCGGTTCCTTTTAACTGTAGCAAGTCAGCTTGAGCTCCCTAAATCTATTCAAATTGTTGCTTTGCGACTCTATAAAAAAGTACTCGACGCTCGTCTTACCATGGGGCGAAGCATTAAACAATTGATGGTTGGTTGTCTTTACGTTGCTTGTAATCTTAAAAAATATCCCTGTCACATCTCAGATTTCGCTAAAGTATCACAAATACCTGAAAAAAGCATCCGCAAGAACTACCGAATTCTCCTAACATCATTTAAAATCCGACTCCAAAACTTCGGAATCACAAATTATCTCGAGAAATATTTGACAGAATTGGACCTCCCTGCCCATTTTCAAGAAGCAGTTCGTAAATCCATTGAGTTTTTAAGAATTAAGGGAATCAGTACAACTGGTAATCCCCGTGGATTCTCAGTAGCCGCTATTTACGCTGTTTCAAAAATGCTCTTTCCAGATAGCAAGATAAAACAGAAAGTTCTAGCCAAGCTATCCAACGTATCTGAGGTTACTATCCGTAAATATGTAAAATTATTTGTTAGAGAAGTTGATTTTCAAACGCTTTTGAACTAATTCTAATTTTTAAGACACAAATCGATGCGACTCTTATGTTTTGGAAATCTCAGAAGAAGAAAAATCCAGATCCTCAATTGAAAGAAAAGAAGTTAGATTTTGAAGAAGAGATAAAGCAGAAATGGCTTCAACATTATAGAAACAGAAATTCTGATTATTATAAATAATTTTTTCGGTACCATTTTTCCCTCTAATTAAAAGCACAACACTATTATTTTCGAAACCTTATATTATTCTTCTAAACTACTGAAGTATTATTTTAATTACTCCATTCTTCTTAATGGATTAAGGGTGTGAAATAGGTGAAGAATCGAAAATTAGTTTTTCTCTTTATTACAGGGCTTCTTCTAGGGAGTACCTTTTTATTTCCAATTGCCTTGAATTTATCTTCAAATACAATCAAAGATCAATTGTTAAATTCGCCAGATATGCCTTTAGTTAATATCGCCGATGTTACGGAAGACAGCCTGGTTGCACTAGGAAATGATATTCCAATTGGATTATATGCTAATATTACCGATACCAATACCATCGGAACACCTTATTTAGAAACAACCGGTTACAAATATTTTGATTTACCCCTGGATACGGACTATCTCAATGTCACTGATACTAATTTAACGTTTTCTGGTGTGACCGCGAAAAATGCTACGGTTGTTATAGAAGATTACCCTGAAGGGTTTGTTGCTAATGCTCATACAGTTATTCCATTTCTTCAACTCTTTGTAATGATGAGCTTCAAGATTGCTACTCCTTGTAAATTAAAAAACCTAGAACTCTTTGTACAAGCCGTAGATATAGCTGCAACTTGGACTATTTTTATTTACAACGCAACTCGTGATTTAGATCAAGATCTACTCCTTATCCCGCAAAATTGGACCGGGTATTCAATAACTCAAACCGCAACTGATGCTATTATTGGCCCCGCTGCCCACTGGCAGAATTTTACATTTCCTGATGTGGAGCTGAATATGTCAAACACATACGTAGATTCGAAAGGATTTGCACATTACTTCTTTATGGTTCAACTACCAATTTGGGATGGATTGGACACCAGTCTTGCTTTGCTATACTATGCGTTTGATAAGGATTATCCGGGCAATAGCTATTCCTATGGGGCAACTATTGGATATTTCGAATACCAACCTATGGATGCTTGTATGAAACTAGAATTCGCTCCACTTTCTTCAAATCCAACACCCTCCGAAGTGGGATTATCTATTGTGAATCCTAATCGCCCCCCACAAACAAACTTAACTGTTGAATCAGACTTCTCAATCCCAGTTGCTGCTTCATACAATTTTACTAATGGGGGTCAAGTTCTCGCTCAAAATTTTACTTTAAATGATTATGGGACTATTCAGAGCATTATGTTGAATTTAGAATGTTTTGATGTTACGGAGATTAGTTTAGTGGGAATTTTCCCCGCTAATGGAACGGAACCTCTCTGGGATGCGAATTATTTGTTAGATCTTAACACATCATTCTACATACCAAATGGGACCAAGGGCTGGTATAATTTCACCATGGCTGACTTACCAAATTTGCCTGCTGGTGAGTATTGGTGGGTACTGTCAGTTCAGAGTGCAGGGAATTTGACTCTGTATGGCTCAAATGATACATTGGGTAACAATGCAATTGCCCTAAATATTACTGCTATGGTTGTTCCTGTAACTAATGTCACCTCCGAAGAAATCCCATATGATTTTGCGACCATTATTTATTTTCAGCCCGGTAAAGAATTTTTTAACATAAGTAAAGATTGGACGTCTGATACCCGGTTTCTTCCAGATATTTTTGGAGACCTCCACTTCCAAGTTTTCACCCGGTGGTTTGGCGATACCGCATTTAATATGACATATAATATCGAACTCGAAAATAACTTCTTATCTTCACCATACTACTCGGCGAACTTTTCTGACTCTGTTATTTGGTGGAATATTTCCATAAATCCCACATTTCCATCCACACCCTTGGGAAAAGTGATTAATGTAACAATACCAAGCGATTGGGTAGTTAATACCGTTACAGTAAATGGCAGTGATTACACCAATTGGTCGTTATTAGTGAATGGGAATCGCAATATACTCCAGATTTTCAACGCATCCAACGGGTATTGGGTAATTATATGTAATTCCACTATTTATCCTGTTGATTATTTCATCGAAAAAATAATAGGTCCCCAATTCCAATCGGCAAATAATGCTACCATCTATGATCGCCTCCGCGTAAATGTGACTATTGCTAATCAAACCAATGGAATGTGTTCCCTTTCAATTTTCTATCCCGATGGCGAATCCAGTTTTGAGAACCAAACCCAAATAACCAGTGAGACCGCGATCCTCTCATGGTATCCCGAAAATGATTCCGCAGCGACAGGTGGTAATTACACCTTTTTAGTCTATTGGGTAAATGGAACTGAGGTTGGCTTTAATCGCCAGTATTTCTGGTTTACTCCCATTCCTTCCAACCTCACTTTGGAAACTGGACTTCCTACACCTTACGTAAATGATACGACTCGATCATTACTAATTCGTTATAATGATACTCGTGGAGTTAATATTACTGGTGCGACTCTTTCCGCTAGCTTGGACGGGATTACCCTTGAATGGGAAGATCTGTTCAGTAAATCTCTCGATCCGCAGGATGAAGGGTTGTATCGAATCAAATTAAATACAACCGGCCTAAATTCTGGTCAAAATTATCCTTTAAATTTGTGGGCTTTTAGAGATGGTTATGAAAATGTCACCCTCCAAACGCAGCAAGTTTCTGTCCTTCCAGTACCAACGAATTTAGTAACCAACGTCGGAAATATTACTGAATATGCAGATGAAGGCATTACTTTCTCTTGCTCCTTCAAAGATATTTTCCATGGAGTCGACATTGATTGGGCCCTGGTTAATTACTCAATTGTTGGAACTCCCATTAGTGGGCAGATGGCTAGTATAATGCCCGGCGAAAGTGTATATGTTGCAGAAAATGTGAAACTAACCAATTTAACAGGTCGTATTACTCCATATCAAATTAATATAACTGCAAATGCATCGAATTGTGCTTCTCAATCTGAGGTTATCAACCTCTATGTGTTGAATAAAACTACAACAATTCTCTCACTCGAAATTGGGAGTGGGCTCCATATTCAAGGTCAAAAATTACGCGTACTTGCCACTTTACGGAATGATTCATCTATGCTTGGAATCGCTAATGCTACTATTCGTTTTACATTTGGTGATGTAATACTAGATCAAATCGCAATAACAGATGCGACTGGACTTGCTGAGATTGAAATTGTGATCCCTGATCAGGCCTTTACGATCGAAGTATATTTCGATGCAACCACCAGTATTGCTCAATCCTTTGATTCATTGGAGTCAATCGCTGTGACGACCTACGCAGATATTGGTCTTTGGGTCGGTCTTATTGCAGGTGCGTGTGTGGCTAGTGTAATTGCAATTAGGCAACTGTATTTTGTGCCTAAACGGAAACGTAAATTAAAGGAATATCAAAAAATCGCCCAAAAATTCCAGGATGTCGCGAATTTACGCCATCTGCTAATTTTGCATAAAGATTCATCCTCTTGCGTTTTTCAACAATCTTTTGGAGAGTCCTTAGATGGCGATTTGATCTCCGGATTTCTCACCGCGATTGGGGGATTTCAAGACGAATTAAAGCCTGAGAAAGTTCCTATAAAAGAAAGGAAAACAGGTGGGTTTGAACTACTCTATCAAGATTATAAAATTTTCGTATTCACGGGAAGCCTAGCTAGCATCGCCTTTATCGTTGAAGAAACCCCCTCTGATGAATTCCGTCAACGCGCAATGGAACTCGTTCAAGAATACGAGAATTTATACCACAAAGGTCTCATCGCCTTTCGAGGCAATCTTGCGCCGTTCAAAGATAGTCACATCATTATCGCAGAAAAACTGGAACTCTCGCTGGTTTGGCCACATCAATTAAACCGACCAATGAGTATCGGTAGTTTTCCATCAATTCAAGGCGCTATAATTAACATTGCAGAAACTACAATGCGCTCACAAGGAACAAAATACTTCTTTTTGCCTCTAATCATATCGATAGGACAGGCGGGACAGCCAAAAGCAAAATTAGAAGTCATCGCGGCTGTTTACCATCTTCACAAAATCAAAATTTTTGAGGCTCTAAATCCGATCAGTAGTGAATAAATCCTACTTTCCTTTTTTTTAAATACTCTAATTAGAGATGAGTCTGTGATCCTTGAAAAAATCAAACTTAGGTATGATAAAGAGAGTCCCTGGGTTCGTCCTGGACGAGTATGGCAAAAATGGTACCCCGCTGAAGTTCCAAAAACTATTGATTACCCTAACATTCCGGTTTATCAGGTTCTAGACGAAGTTGCTGAAGAACTCCCAAATAACGTGGCAATAAACTTCGTCTTCAAAGACAGAAAATACACCTATAAGGAGTTTTACGAAAATGCCAATAGCGTCGCCAATGGACTGCACAATTTGGGCGTTGGGAAGGGCGATGCCGTAGCCATCATGACTGCAAACGTACCTGAATACTTTTTTAGCCAATTTGGGATTTTAAAAACCGGCGCAGGAGTGGTTCCGATCAATTCACTGTTGCGAAAGAAAGAAGTCACCCATATCATTCAAGATTCCAAGATTATTCGCGCTATTATAGTTCAAGACCATCTCGTTTCCGTTGCAAAAGCAGCAGCTGGGTCCGATATCGAAATCATTGTGGTGGGTGAAACTTCAGAAAATACTTCCTCGTTTAATGATCTGCTCACCTCTAATTCAAAATCACTTCAATTTAATCCCCCTAAAATCAATCCAAAGCAGGATTTAGCAGCATTACTATATACCGGGGGTACTACTGGATTGCCGAAGGGTGTTTTCCTTACTCACTATAATTCGCTATGCAATATTCTTCAAGCTTTTTACCTTCGAGAGGATGAAGCTGAACTATCCAGCCGACGAGGGAAAAGTGCATCCATCCAAATTCTACCGGTTTGCCACAGCTTTGGCTATGCCACCAGCTTGCTTTCCATTTATGCCGGATCTATGATATTGCTCTATGACCGGTTCGATCCCGAGGATGTGTTACGAAACATTGAAAGTTTTGGTATTCAGTATTTTGCAGGAGTGGTAACGATGTATAAAATGCTTCTTACTCGATCAGATTTGAGTAATTATAACTTATCTTCAATAAAGGTTTTGCTTTGTGGTGGCGGACCTCTGCCATTCGAGCTAGCGAAAGCGTTTAAGGAAAGAACCGGGCTGACGGCAGTACAAGGATTTGGGTTAACTGAATGCGTAGCGGCGGCTACGCTTTCTCCACCTTGGATTAGAAAAAATCCAAAATCTGTGGGAATTCCAATCATAGATACAGATGTGAAAATTGTCAATCCTGAAACTTTAGAAGAACTAAACCCGGGAACAGCAGGGGAATTATTAATTCGTGGGCCTCAAGTTATGAGGGAATATTTTAATAAACCAGAAGCGACAGCGAAAGTATTAGTAGAGGATAAAGAAGGTAATATCTGGTTACGAACTGGCGATATAGGCATGATGGATGAAGATGGCTTGTTTTACATAGTTGGGCGGACTAAAGAAATGATAAAGTATAAGGAATATCGTATTCTCCCCCGTGAAGTAGAAGAAACCCTGTTTGAGCATCCCGCCGTCTTGGATTGTGCAGTGATTGGTATACCAGATGAGTTTACGGGAGAAAATATTAAAGCCTATATAGTTTTGCGCAAGGAATTCAAAGGGAAAATTACGGAAGATGAGATAATCGCATGGGCAAAGGAAAAAATAGCTGCTTATAAATACCCCAGATACATAAAATTCATTCGTTCGCTTCCTAAAACTGCTGTGGGTAAAATTGATAGGAGAAAACTGCAAGAAATCAAAAAGCCGAAAGAATAAACTTATTTTGAATTTGAAAAGAACGGATTTAATAATGAAATAAGTTCAGAAATTATAGGGCCCACGTCAAAACTTGGATTTGCTACAAGATAATAATATAAATCGACTGTTCGTTCTGGAAGATTAGTCATTATGTTCTGAATTTCAAATTTTACCCCTGGATTTACTGCATATACGCGTATCGGTTGATAATCTGGAAGGGAAATATAACTATCGATTGTTTGGTGTTCCTGAATGATCGAACTTCTCCGCCCCATGTTGTTTAAAAACAATTTGAACGTTTCTTCAAACATTCCTGAGAAGTAGAGGATCGAATTGTCAAAAGAATTGATAGAGATCCCATAAATCCCCCCTGCGTGTTTTAGAAATAATCTCCCTAATTGCGAATCTATTGACTCCTTGTTGGCTGCAATCATTGCTTTAAAATACAGATCCTGCATTATATCTCCAATATAGACTTTATCCTCGTCTGTCAACGGATTTGTTCCAGACTTAATCGAGGATTCATATTTTTTCAGCACTCGGTCGTAAATCCAGCCAATTTTTTCACGTATGATCTCGTGGTAAATGTAGGGTTCTACAAAGCAGAGGATTAGGTATTCACCCTTTTTCGTGGCAATCATATTGAGACCATAGAGGTCTCTTGTAGTTTGATGAAGCTTAATATGCCCAAAGTTCATTTCATACTGTTTCGTAAACATATTTATTGCAGTAATGAATCCTGTGGTCAGAGTCATATCCACCTGTTGAAACTTCTCCAATTTAGGGTCGAACATCTCAACAAATAGCGGAAGTCCAAACTCCGTCTGAATTATTATGCCTAAAACACCCATCTATGTCAAACCGTCTGTACTAGGATTTAAAATGCTTTATAACAGAATAAAACCAGATTAAATAAAGATTTCCGTTCCCCTAAAACTCGCATTGAAATGCTCAATTAAGGGGTTTAAAGTAATAAGGCGCGTCTGTTTATGGATGAAATGGAGAACACTGAGGCAGATCAAGTTGATCGCATTGGCTGGTTCCAATCTCAATTATTACTACAACTCGCATTTGGTCCTAAGTATGGTTATGAACTAATAAATGATTTAAAACTAAGTAATTTCAAAATTTCTAGCGGACAAGTCTATCCCGCGCTCAAAAAGCTAGTGAAATCGGGTCATCTTAACTCCTTTTCCAAACGAGGTCGAGCTGCAAGAAGAAAATATTATGAGATAACCGAGAAAGGGTTAAAAACCATTCGATTGTTCTTTGGGTCGATGATTAGAAATCTCTTTCCTGTTATGTACTCCTTCCTTGAAGATACCAAGATTAAAATCTTTGAAAAATATAAAATTGAGAAAGGCGATAAGATAGTTTTTTATGGTTATCCAATAAAACAAGCACTACTAGACCTCGCAAAATTAGTGGGCGATACGGGCGTCATATTCTGGACTGTACGAAATGATGCCTATGAGCAAGCAGTTTTAGATTTAGCGACTTTTTATAATTTTGAGAATGTAATAAAACCTGTTGCTATCATGACCAATAATAAAATCGATTGTGAGGCAGCTCTTGCAGATAAAGCAATATTGATGATTTTTCAAAAAGAACCGAACGCCAAATCGCTATTAAAAGAAGCCCGAAGAGTAATAAAACCTAATGGTTCCCTCATTATACTTTCGACTAAATTAAATATTTTAAATGAAACCTTTCTTTCCTTTTTCGACTTCCTTTCCTTTTTCGATGTTTTTGACGGCTATACTGAGCAGGAATTAAAAGATATGTGTATTGAGTTAAAGCTGACGATTGAACGAGTCGAAAATATTAAGAAGATCTCTATAATTGAAGCCATTAAAGAGTCACCTACATAATCCCAGATACATTATTGTTGGAATTATTGTGCAGGTCTCAATTGCTTTTAAAATAATTGAGCACCTTAGTCATACAATTTTGCGAACTGTGCATCTTTTTAATGTCAACTAAATAGGTAACATTGCATAGAATTATGTGTTTCAGTCCTACTTTTACGTACTCTTCTATCTGGCTTATTATTTCATCGGGAGTTCCTAGTAAAAAGATATCTTCGAGCATTTTAAGGGGGACCTTATCGACTGCGTCTAACACAAATTCCCGATCGCATCTACTCGGAATAAAATCACGGTATCCCGCGAAATTTTCACCGAAAGGGTGATTTTTACCATACGGCTTAAAATCTTCCTCCGCTTTAGGAAAAGCAAAAGTTTTCATTAGGGGGTGGTTCAGGATTTTGTGACACTCTTCGGATTCCTCATCTGCAATGCTTAGGCAATACAATGCGGGTGTTATTTCATTAGGATCTCTGCCCTTCTTTTTTGCCGCGCCCCTAATAATTTTAAGTTTTTCTCCATACGAATTTGGATTGATTATTACCGGCAGCCAGCCATCTCCTAACCTACCAGTTATTTCAAGCATTCTTTTTGCGTGGGCTCCAATCCAAATGGGGGGATACTTTCGTTTTTTATACGGTTTTAAAGCGAGTACCGCATCTTTTAACTTCCAAAAATTACCGTTGAAATCAACTTTTTCAGTATTCTCCCAAAGTAATCGAATTATTTTAACGGCTTCCTCAAATCTACTAACTTGTTTATGCCATTCGAGACCGTAAGGGGTGAGATTTGCTGCTATACCAGCTCCAATTCCGAGAATCGCTCGCCCTTTAGATAAATGGTCTAGGGTTAAAAATGTGTGGGCTAGCGTAGCGGGTGGTCTCCTGAAAGGATCAGTAACTGCAGTTCCCAAATAAACTTTCCTAGTATTCCAGGCGGAGATGGCCAATGTTAGAATCGCATCATAGAGCTCATGGGGGCTTTTCACGAGAGCTGCAAGTTTAGTGATATCGGGAGTCCATATTGATTCGGGTATCCAATTCATTATGTGATCGAACCACCACACAGAATCGTACCCCTGTAACTCCAGTTCCTTAATGGAATTTATTCCTGCCTTGAAGGGTGGGACAAAAGTCCCTTCTATCCCGATTTTTAAGTCAGTTATATCCATCTAATGTCACTCGCCTAAAATTTTACCTACAATTTCCGCTACGCGATAACCACTTTCAACAGATCCCGTGGTCCCAACAAGACCTGATGCGATACATGCATCGCCTACATTAAATAAGTTGGATATTGGCGTCTCCAAAGGTAATCCATACCCAACCCAAGTCCATCCCTCTGGTGAGTTACCAAGCTCGGAACAAAGTTCTATCTTCAGAATGCGCCCATGTTTTTCAAAATCAGGAAATAGTTCCCCTAAATCACGCTTTATTTGTTCTATCTCACATTTAACTTCGACGGGGTGAATACATGATATGGGCTCCACTGAAGTGTACAGGAGATGTTGATTGGGTGGCGCTAGTTCGGGGCAGATGTTGCTTATGGGTACAACTGTTCTAATTCGTCGTCCTCCCATTAGTATTTGCATCCCATCACTAACTCCTTCCAAACAGAGTGGTTTATCACTGGCAACTAAAACCAATATTGCGGGACTTGGCCGAAGTTTAACACGAAGCTCCCTAAGGTATTCTTCACTGAAGTTTTCAGCCCCCGCTAATTCTACGGTCATTTTAGGACCGATATCACTAATAACTACCTTACATTGAATCTCAATTCGCGTCCCCTTCTTATCCGCAACTACACCCGTAACTTTTCCCTCGTTGATCAAAATCTTTATCGCACGACAATCAAGCCAAACGGCACCATTTTGTTCAACTACACTCGCTAAGTCCTTGGTGATACTCAGGTTGCCTTTCGACGCAATGAAAAATTTTTTCATCTCCTTGAAACGGAAAAATTTGGAAATTGGAAGTTCCCAAGAGTGAGCCATCATTAATGCTGCACATAAATTATCAAAAACTTCATGTACTTTCTCATTTTCTGTGTATTGAAGAAGCCAATCGCGGACGGTAATAATTTCTTCCTGTTTTACGCCCCTCATTCCCCTTAAATACCCATTTAAAATCTGCTTAACCTTCACCGGTTTGATCTTATACCCCGTTTTCGTTGCTGCCTTCTTTTCGAGTTTATCGATTATGTCCAGAACCATTGGTATTCCCATTTCAGGTGAAATTTCATAGTTAGTACCTTCTATCTTATAAAACACCCGAGCGATTGGGTGAAGGGTATTTATATCAACCCCCATTTCATTGAAGAGCTTAATAGCCCAACTATCTGGGATACTAATCGCCCCTGTGGGCAATTTAAACCCTTCAGTTTCAATGGTGGAGAATCTCCCTCCAAGCCGATCTTTCTGTTCCGTAAGTAATGTTTTGAATCCCTTGCGCGATAGAAGGGTCGCCGCCGCTAACCCCCCTAATCCCGATCCAATTACCACTACATCAAATTTCTCAGATTTCAACCTAGCTCCCTCATTAAAAATTAACGACTGGAAACAATTTGCGAATAATTGGAGGACTCAGTTAGCTGTCCTTTCCAATTCCTATAGAGAGCATATGCTCTTTTCCATAGGTTGTTTCAGGAGGAGTATCATGTGTAATATCAGTAATAATACCACCAAACGCCTCATCTTCTGTCAAACCCCACTCAAAAGGCTTGATTCTGACCCCATCTGGGTACTTCCAAGTAAAATCCTCATTCTTGAACGTGTCCTTATCTTTAAAATCGGGGCTACTGGAATTCAAGGTCATATTTGGGGTTGGTACACCCCTCTCTTTCATGTCGTTTACTGTATATTCCCAAATTTCTGGTATTTTTTTGAAGGTCTCTTTGAGTTTAGGTTCATATGGGTTGATAAATAATTGGTGATTGGTTAATAAACCCGTCATTCTGACAGTCCAACCTGATCTACCCACATTAACAAGCGTCCCCAATAACGGTGGCCAAGGTACATAACAGAACCAATAGTCAGGCGCACCATATGCCTTTTTTGCGCAAAGACCATCCCACACGTTAGCAAGATCTCCCCAATTAGAAAGCTCACATTGAATATTAACGCCACCACTAACCCAAACCATGCAGGTGGAATAGGCGGAATCCGCCCACTGAGGGCTCCGTTCATTACGAACATCTTTTAAGATATCAATTATGCGATATCCGCTCTTCATGACATCCTTCGTTCGTTTCGGAATCTCCCGGAGGGGAAACCCCAGTTTCATGTGCCTTCGATCGAAAATTTCGTCATCGCCTTTAATATACCAATAATCGACAGGAATCCCGTCTTCCATGTGTCCATTTATGAGCAACTCAACTTTCTCAGTAACATCGCTCATTACAATGAATGTAATATCCGTAGAATCTCCATAAATGAGTTTAGTCGATCCTGTTTGCAGATCCGAACGAACATATATTAAAGGAGGAAAAAACCAAGTGCTGAAGGTCTTTGTAGGATCTTTTATCTTACCATCTAAAACTTTCTTTGCAGCTACTATCGAAGTTTGAAATTTCTCATTCACAGCATCCCCGAGATCGGGGTAAAAACCTGTAGATCCACCACTGAAATACTTGGTAAACCATTCCCAACCATATTCCCGATAAAGTTGCCACATATGTTCCCCTATTGGGAACATTCTTTTGGACTGTATTGAATCAGGAATTTCACCATAAGTATGAGGAGACATTATTTCTCAAGATTCGATTTATAAAATAAAAAAATTATCCCTGTTCGTAAATCACGCCCGTACCACCTTTTGGATATCGGAAATTAATAGCATCAGGTTCACAAACTGAATAACACGCAGCACATTCGAGACATTTTTCTTGATAATCATCTGCAAGCTGGGCGACCCCCTCACGCATGAGCCATAAATTCATGACACAAACTACGATACATCTGCTACAGCCATTGCACTTTTCTTGATCCACCTTGATGAAATCCCCAGTACCTGGAACGCGTTTGCTTAATCCTTTTACGTCAATTTTCATTTCACTTACCTCGCTTCTTTTTAGGAATTAATTTTGGAATCATCTCTGCTAAACTGGTGATATTTTTAAAATCATCCTGTAATACTTTTGACAATAGAGGTATAACTTCCTGCATAATGAATGGAATTGCTTTCGGTAAATATCCTCGGACATGTTCAATAATGTTTCGCACCCGAACCGCGTGTGGCTCGCTCCAATCATAAATACCACCCAATAATTCCATCATCAAAGGCACGAACCACTCCATTGTTTTTGGTTCAAAGGGGAGTTTCGACCAGATGTGCTGCAATTCGGGTCCTGCATCAAACTCAATACCAACTGATGACTTCTCCCATCCATCTTCATATGGTTGAAGAGCGGTTTTCGAGGTATCCCCGTCTGAGATCGCCTTAGCGGCAACCTCTGCAGCGATCTTTCCGGTGACCATCGCAGGATAAATACCCTCTGCCTCTAGAGGGCATGGAAATCCCCCGGCATCGCCGATGAGCATGACATTATCTGTAAATGTGTTTTCAGGATAGCTCGCCCAGGGCAATAAATGGGATTGCACTTCCCGAGGTTTTGCTCCCAGAATTTTAATCAGTCGTTGGAAGTAGGGAAGATTCACAACACGATTTAAGTAATAGAGGGGATTCTTATCCCACCAGTGGAGCCAATTTCCTAACCCTAAGTGCATACCTTCTGCAAAAAAAACCTGATATGCCGCAGGAAAAGTCGATCCCCACCACACACCAAGACTTTCATCTCCCATAATATTATCAATATTTTCTTTTGGGACATAAAAATCGTATTGGGGGACAACTGTAATCTCATGTAATTGCCATTTGTGACGTAAACCTGATTTTTGGGCTACCATAGAGAGTGCACCATCGGCGCCAATAATTATTGGTGCCTTGTATTTCTCACCATTTTCAGCTTGAACTCCAACAACTTTTCCACTCTCTTTTATCAGATCCAATATTAAAGTCGAAGTAATTTGTTCCGCACCTGCCTCAATTGCCAGATTTGCCATCCACGGGTCAAAATCACTTCGATAACAATTCATAGTAATCCAGCTTTTCGCTGGTTCGTATTTAACGCTCTCGGTTGGGCGGGCCATAACCATCCCAACTACAACATCATCTTTGTTAATGAAATAGTTCCGCGCAGCAGATCCGGGACGCATCGATGGAGCTTGATCTGGCGTAAGCCGCTTCATCATATCTGGGAAGTCACGCCACAATCTCGGTCCTAAACCACAACCACTTGAATTCTTTTCGCCGGATTTACGACCCCTCTCAAAAAATACGGCTTTAAGCCCTTTTTCCGCAGCGACCTTCGCAGCCATGGATCCACCTGGACCACCACCAACAATAATCACATCATATGTTTTCATACTCTTCTCTTCTCCTTATAGATAAATAAAAAAATCCTGAACTCTATTTCAAACTCTCATACTCTTACAATTCTAGTCCATATTTACCAATTAAGTATTATTTAAACCTCAATCCTCCCATCAAAAAACATTACGTTAACTATCATAAATCAGCTATTCAATTAGCTGAGGTCAGACAACCTTGAAAATAATTATTAATCTTAACAGTTGTTCTTTAACAGAACCATTTCCCTCAAGATTTCATTGTTAATCAATAGGGTGGAATTGCTTATGGATGATATTCAAGCTAAATTGATTGAAATTGTTGGAACCCAAAATGTTTCCAACAAAGATAAGGATTTAAATGCTTACTATGGGCGTTATTCCGGGAATTTTTTAATTAAAACTCCTATTAAGCCTAAGTTCATTATTAAAGCCAAAAAATTGGAACAAGTCCAGCAAATTCTTAAAGTGGCGAATGAAAACAACCTTTCCGTTATTCCTATTAGTTCAACTGCAATGGATGCTAATGGGGCGGATGCTCCCCATACTGATAAGGTTGTTATTCTTGACCTATCCGAAATGAACGAGGTAATAATCGTCGACACGAAGAATAGGATGTGTATGATCGAGCCGGGCGTTACCTTCAAACAGTTAATACCAGTGGCTAAAGAAAATGGACTTCGGTTATTAATGCCCTTGTTACCTTCTTGCGGAAAATCCGTTGTAACGGCTGCCTTGGAGCGGGAACCAATTACCATTCCACGATATCATTGGGATGCTTCTGATCCATTGCTCTGCACCGAAGTGGTCTTTGGTACTGGTGACCTCTTTCGGACGGGTGCCGCTGCAGGTCCAGGGACTATCGAAGAGCAGCGTGCCTCCGGGCAAGCCCAAAAGAACCCCTTAGGTCCCACTCAATTTGATCCGTTTAGGATTATTCAGGGAGCTCAAGGGAGTATCGGGGTAGTTACTTGGATTAGTTTAAAATGTGAACTTTTACCCGATACTAGGAAAATCCTTTACGTCCAATCTGAAAATCTTCAAGACCTCATTGAGTTCCAATATACTCTCTTAAAAAGAAGGCTTGGAGATGAATTGTTCATTCTAAATGATCTTGATTTGGCTTCTCTTTTGCATAAATCGCATGAGAGCATTGATAAAACACGAAAAGGACTAAAACCTTGGACTCTAATTATTGGTTTAGCTGGGAGGGGGGTATTTGGTTCCGACAAGCTCGAATTCCTTGAAGGCGAACTGAAAGATATCGCTAATGCTCAGGGGATTCAGCTTCTAGACGAAATAAAGAATATTTCAAGTGCGGAATTATCTGATATTTTTGAGAGCTGCACTGAAAAACCTTGGCGCACACGCTATCTCGGGGCTTCCCAAGACGTGTTTTTCATAACGACTGTAGATAAGACTCCAGGATTTATAGATGAAGTAAAGAAAATGGCAAAGTCGAAACAATTTCCAATGGAAAATATTGGAGTCTATATTCAACCATTAGTACAGGGATGTAATTGCCATTGTGAATTTAATATCTATTATGATCCATCCGATGGCCAAGCGAAGCAGTCAGCGAGGGGCTTTTTCGAGGATCTTAGCATCGCTTTGATGGAGAAGGGTGCCTTCTTCAGTCGCCCCTACGGATTATGGGCTGATGAAATGTACAAACGCGTTTCTCCTGATATTGTGACTACTTTACAAAAAGTTAAATCAATTTTTGACCCGAAGAATATTCTTAATCGTGGAGCACTATGTTTTAAGGAGGAAGGTGCGTAATGACTCTTGAATTAAAAAATTTGGCAGAATATAAGGATATAATGGAGCGGTGCCTTCGTTGCAGCATGTGTAAATGGATCCCTCAAGTCCAAATCAAAAGCTGGAAATATGCTCAAATATGTCCCAGTATTGATGAATATAACTTTCATGCCTATTCTGGTGGAGGGCGGATGATTGTTGCACTTTCCCTCTTAACAGAACGCGTTGGCTATTCAGATGAACTCCTGAACATCGTTTATCGTTGTACTCTTTGTGGTGCTTGTTCAGTTTCGTGTAAGTATTTGAATGATCTTGAGCCTGCTGAAGTAATAGAAGCCCTCCGAAAAAAGATCGTTGAAGATGGACAAGGACCTCTTCCTGCACATCAAAAATACGTGCAAGCAGTTGAATCTCAGCATAATCCTTATAATGATGCTCCCTCAAAACGCTTGAGCTGGGTCCCCGAGGATGTCAAAGTGACGGAAGGCTCTAAATTGGCTTATTTTGTAGGGTGTACTGCCTCCTATCGGCGGCAGGAAATAGCCATTGCAACTGCTCGTATTTTTAATAAAGCGAATATTGAGTTTCAGCTGTTGGGCGCCAATGAATTCTGCTGTGGGAGTCCGGTTTTACGAGCTGGAAAAGAGGATCTTCTTAAACAACTGATCGAACGCAACATAGATGAATTTAAAGCCCGTGGAATTGAAAAAGTTATAACTAGCTGTGCTGGCTGTTACAGCATGATGAAAGCGGAATATCCGCGATATAAAAAGCATGATATTGAAATTATTCACACGAGTGAACTCTTGGAGCAACTCATTACGGAAGGAAAGCTGAAATTAACAAAAAAAGTTCCCCTAACTGTTACTTACCATGATCCCTGCCATCTAGGTCGATGCTCTGAACCCTACAAAGAATGGCATGGGCAAATTATGGAGCCCATTTCACTCGTCCGTTTCCCTGTTCCCCCGAAACCCTTACGGAAGGGTACCTTCGGGTGTTACTATCCTCCAAGAAATGTCTTGAAAGCCATACCTGGTCTCAAATTAATAGAAATGGAACGAATTAAAGAATACGCCTATTGCTGTGGGGCTGGGGGCGGCGTCAAAGCGGCGTTTCCTGATTTCGCCTTAAACACCGCGAAACGTCGTGTCGAGGAGGCTAAAGATACTGGTGCGGGGGTATTAGTTTCATGTTGTCCATTCTGTTCAACGAACTTACAAGACGCAATAGCAGCGGATAATGTAAATATGAAGTTTTACGATCTTACCGAATTGGTCCTAATGGCAATGGAGGATTGAATAATGGCAACTGAAGTCGTCTTAAAGGATAATGAGTACGAAGCGCTCGTTAAAATTGTGGGGTCAAATAACGTTTCAAGAGAACCCTCAGTCTTAGATACTTACGCATTTCAGTGGTGCGCTGAGATCATCAACGTTATGAATGATCGGCCCCCGTCACGGTATTATATTCGCCCAGCAGCGGTCATTATGCCGGAGACCACAGAAGAAGTTCAAAAAATCGTTAGAGCCTGTAATAAATACAAGTTAAAATTCAAAGCGTTTTCCACGGGATTAGGTCCATGGAATTGTGTGTCCGTTCCTAGAGCAATTCAGATTGATTTGCGTAGAATGAATAAAATTGTAAAAATTGATGTGAAAAATCAATATGCCGTAGTAGAACCTTACATCTCTGGCGCTCAGCTACAAGCTGAAACTATGAAATATGGCTTAAATTGCCACATGCCCGGAGCTGGTCCTCAGGTATCTCCCTTAGCAAGCTCAACTTCGATGGGGGGACCTGGCTTTACTTCCGCATCTACTGGTTTCGCCGGACGTAATGTTTTGGGCGTACAATGGGTACTACCCACTGGCGAACTCCTTGAATTGGGTGCCTTAGGACAAAAAAATGATCCTGACTGGTACTCCGGAGATGGTCCTGGACCGAGTCTACGCGGGATCATGCGGGGATTTATGGGAACTAAGAGCGGTCTCGGCGTTTTCACCCGCGTTGCGACGAAACTCTATCCATTTCCGTGTAAACCGGACTGGAATGTAACGGGGGAATCTCCTGATTATAATTTTGATATCCCAAACTTTATGAAATTCATTATCATAAATTACAGGAAGTGGGAACAGTTAGAAAATGCGCTCCGACGTTTTGAGGAGGAAGAAATTGGCTTTATGTGCTACTATGCTTCCACTGCTGCAGTAATAGCATCATTCTCCAAATCTAGAGAACAAATGGCTAGTCAATATGCCATACATACCCGATTAAAGCGTCCTTTAACTGTTATGATTACAGCGGTCACCGAACGCGAATTCAATTTTAAGTTAAAGGTGATCGATGGATTAATTGAAGAAACTGGGGGAAAGGATTATACACGCAAACTGAAAATTCGTGATGTGAGTTACGCCGA
Source organism: Candidatus Helarchaeota archaeon (assembly GCA_016840125.1). The sequence goes on from JAEOSY010000602.1 coordinate 36,097, forward strand.
AGCACTTCGCTGCTTATTAGGATTTCATGGCTTTCTTGTGACGGGTTCCTTTCAGAGCACCCATGGAGCTATGGACACGATTTCAATGGCAATGAAACTGGCACAGATGAATGTCCCCCTGAAAAAAGAATTTATTGCCAAGAAGGTTATTGCTGATGATGCTGGGGAAGGCGTCTGGCTTGCTACCTATGAGCACGGTCATATGGCGCACTGTGAGATGCCCACAATGTATGATGCAACCGACCCCGCTTCTGTCATCGGTGTTACAGATTATGCTCATGCTTGCGATCAGATGGACCTAGAAAATAAATTAGGCATACCATTTTTCATTGAAGGTGATAAACAGCATGACTGGTATGGACCGCATTGCATGAACTACCACCTCTGGCTCCGGAAAATCAAAGAAACTTTTGATCCCCAAAACATCGCCGATCCGGGTTTCTATATCACCTCTAAAAAAGAATCTTAGGGTCAATAATGTTAGAACAAAACGAGTATAAAGCGCTTGAAGCTGTCGTAGGATCAAACAATATCTCACAAGCACCCGCAATCATAGATACTTACGCTTTCCAATGGGCCGCCGAAGTCCTAAATGTAGTAAATGATAAACCTCCCTCCCGATATTATATCCGTCCCGCTGCAGTTGTTTTACCAGGATCCACCGATGAAATTCAACAGATGGTGAAAGCCTGCAACCAATTCAACATCAGTTTTAAAGCTTTTTCCACTGGCTTGGGACCATGGAATTGTGTTTCAAGTGAACGTACAATTCATGTTGACCTACGACGTATGAATAGAATTATTGAAATCGATGCCAAAAATCTCTACGCAATCTTAGAGCCCTATGTTTCAGGTGCGCAGCTCCAAGCGGAAGCGATGAAATTCGGTTTAAATTGCGGGATGCCTGGGGCCGGTCCTCAAGTATCCCCGCTCGCAAGTGCCACTTCTATGTGTGGCATGGGTTTCACCTCCGCAGCGACTGGATTTGCTGGGAGAAGTGTGCTGGGTGTCGAATGGGTTTTGCCAACTGGTGAATTACTTCAATTGGGATCTGTAGGACAACAGAATCACACAAACTGGTTTTCAGGGGATGGTCCCGGTCCAAGCTTGCGAGGAATTATGCGGGGGTTCGTCGGAGCGAAAAGTGGGCTTGGAATTTTTACGAAAGTGGCAGTAAAGCTGTATCCCTTTCCCGCGAAATCTGAGTGGAACGTTCATGGTGAATCACCAGATTACGAGTTTGATATCCCGAACTTTATGAAGCTGTATATCATTAACTATAAATCTTGGGATGCAATCGGAAATGCTTTACGCCGATTTGAAGAAGAAGAGTTAGGTTTTATGTGTTATCATCTATCGGCATCTGCAACTTTGGCAGGCTTATCCAAATCAAGAGAAGAATTAGCATCCAACCTCGGTCGACACTCTCGCCTGAAACGTCCTTTAACAATCATGATTGCTGCCCCCACAGAGCGCGAATTTAATTACAAACAAAAAGTGCTTGAAGGGTTGATTGAAGAAACTGGTGGGAAGGATTACACAAAGAAATTGAAGATTCGCTCTGTTAGCTATGCTGAAGCCTTACGATGTATGTTCGGGTTCCACGGGTTCCTGGTCACGGGCGCTTTCCAATCTACACATGGATGCATGGCTAACTTAGATAACTCCATTCGGATGGCCCAACTGAATGCTCCCCTGAAAAAAAAATTCATCGATAAAAAGGTGATTGTGGATGATCAAGGGGATGGACTATGGCTCGCTACGTTTGAACGCGGGCACATGGCACATTGTGAAATGCCAACCATGTACGATGTAAACTCCTCCGAATCCGTTCTTGGGATGGTGGATTATATTCATGCGTCTGATAAACAGGATCTCGACGAACACCTCGGAATTCCATTCTTCATCGTAGGCGATAAACAGCATGAATGGTTCGGTCCCAACTGCATGAATTACCATGTTTGGCTTCGGAGGATTAAAGAAACCTTCGATCCCAATAATATCGCAGATCCGGGCTTTTACATCAGCTCTAAAAAGAGTCCCTAATTAGAGAAAGAATATTTTAACTTTTAAGATAGGTTTCGATAAAGAAAAAAAAGAAAGAAAATATTTTTTTACGCTT
>JAEOSY010000603.1 GCA_016840125.1 Candidatus Helarchaeota archaeon
GTTGAAATTAAAAAGGGGAAAATTAATTCATTTTGATTTACTAGGTGAAGGTAGCTTAGAACGAATGGTGCAAGGAGCCAAAAAACATGCTTTATCAGAAGCTTTATACAGAAGAGATATGTAAAATATAGAAAAGAACTTACGAATATAGACCGCCTTACCCCCCCTCAGACCTATCAGGAATTTTTTCTCATCCGAACCAAGAAGTATTTCGCCTATCCCCACTTTGAGAAGTTCTTCGACTGGAATGCCCCTCACGAGGCGTTCCGCTGCTTTACCACCCCGGCGTTTGTCACGTTCGATGTGCTCGATCCGCCCGTGGATCTGGAGGAAAATATTCGTGCACTGGAACCGATCCAGTTCGGAGGACAGCGGCATTGCGGGTGCGGGGCGGTGACGCTGCATGACGCAATCACCATAAATTTAGACCAACTGCAATTTCCCACTGAAGCGACACATTTAACACTCATTGCGCCCATGGTTCACTTTCCCCCATTTGTTGAGCGATTCGACTGCCGCCGTGAGCAATTGAACCTCTGGAACCATGGTCGTCGTAATCAAGTGGACGCCATCGCGCCGGGACAATTCTTTCGGATAAAGAAGGGGGAGATAATCCCTGACCTTGCGAAAAGGGGGATTCTCCGAAAGGTGTTACGGAATAAAGCACTCTTCAGCCAGTTCGGGTTTGGCGAGTTTATCGTTAATTATTGGAAGAGTGGGGGTGCTTAGGATGAGTGCGAATACGGATTTTTTAAAAGTACTGCAACACGATCTCCACAAAGTTCGCATTCCGGGGGCGCTTCCCCATAAGGTAGCAATGCCGAATAAGCTAGCCCGGGAGGCTGATGCCCTTGCCGCTTGGATGGGGCGCAACTTCCTCCGGGAATCCTTTGAGCAGTCTTTTTATCGGAAGTCCTTAATCTTTACGGTGCGGAATTTCCAAAACCCGCGCACGTTGGTAAATCAGCAGAAGGCAGAAGTATCCGACTTGTTCAAGGAATCCAATGCTGTGAAATTGCATACTACGATTCTCAAATCCAAATTATTAAACTACTTTAATGAGGCACGCTTTTACCCATACTCGTCCTTGAAGTACCATATTCTGCTTACATGTGCACTCTATTATAATTTTACGAAGGGTTATAGGTTACGGGAGTTATATCTTTGTGAAAATAGGTCAGAGGAAAGCCCATTCCAAATAATTTATCAAAATGATCGCCGCTGGTGGAGTATCCTCCCCCTGCGGAAAACTAAGGGACTCTCGCGCCTCTGGCCAAATTTTTATCATAGTTGGGATTATCGAAAGGAAATGAGTTTAGGAGGTGATTATCGAATTCTTGGGGGATTGCTCTCATCCATCAGCAGTTGGTCTGTAGCATTGGCAAGCATCGAAGATTTCCAAGAGTTCTTGGTAAGTGATGAATGCTGTTGAAACCATTACCCTCTGCCAAATGGCAATGTCTAAATTTACCAAAAAGCCAGCTTTAGAGTGTGTAGAAAAAAACGGTTTGTCTCAGCTGAAGAGATGTGTTCAAAACCGGTTTCAATAGCAACGCCTTTAAGTAGGCAATGCCTAAATTTAATAATAAACCAGATAATTTGGATGTTCGCAAGTTACAGAAAACCGGTGGGAGTATCTTCCCCCGTTTTCTCCAAAAGAATGGATTGTAGAAAAGATTTCTCAGGAGGGAGCCCGTAACGATTTTTGAACTTAATAAACAGAAATAAGTCTTCGATCCTGTATATCTGGAAATAATATATATTACTGTTAAGTCTATATTTTTGTATGAACTATATAGAATTCACATTTTTTGGAATTCGAGAGTTTTTGGTTTTGTCTTTTATAATTAAAACATATCATTTTATCGATAAGGAAATTATAAAGAGAAATTGTAATGAGTTAAGCTGAGGGAAAATATCATGGATGTTCGCAAGTTACAGAAAACTGGTGGGAGTACTTTTCTTGTTTCTCTTCCAAAAGAATGGATTGTCAAAAACAACCTTTCCCAAGGGGATCCCGTGGCGATTTTTGAAACCAGTGAAGGGAGTTTAATCATTGATCCAAAATATACAGAAAGAGAAGAATCCAAGCGTTTTATAATAGAAATTCCCAAGATTAAAGCAGTCAAACTGGGTTTTGATTTGGGAAGAGAAATAACTGCTGCTTATCTTTTTGGATACGATATGATTTCCATTATTTCAGAAAAAAATATTTCTCCGAATGAACGAGATTCCATTAAAAAAACCATTCAAAAATTAATAGGTATTGAGATTGTTGAAGAAACAGCCAAAAGTATTTCTCTTCAATGTTTAATATAAACTACTGCATTACCACTTAATAAATCATTAGAACGAACCTACCGGATCGCTTCTCAAATGCATCGTGATTCCATTAACGCTTTAGTGGAAGGAGATCGCAAACTTGCTCAAAATGTAATTGAGCGTGATGACGAAGTTGATCGACTCTATTTTTTAACAGTCAGACAATTACGTGCTGCAATACAGGATCCAAAAATAGCTAAAAAGATCGGGGTTTCCGCTATTGAATGCTTAGATTATAGGGTTATCGCAAAAAGTATTGAATTTTTAGCAGATTTAGCTACCGATATTGCACAAAGATCTTTGAAATTAGAGGATCTGAAAATTGAACCAAAAATTAATGAATATATCTCTGAAATAAGTAGTATGGCTTTTGATATGAGTGCTAAGGCTATGGACGCTTTAAAGACGCATTCAATGAAGATCGCTATAGACGTGATTGATAGTTGTCGCCCTAATATTCTTAAAAAAATTGATTTTACAAGAGAACAACTAAAATCCGGGAAGTATGGAACCGGATCAGTACATATTGAAGCTATTCTAGACAATTTAGATCGAATTAGTGAGGTCGGAGTAGATATCGCTGATTTAATAATGCGACAATAGTTCCAATTTTAAGAGGGGTGCCATTGAAGAAGAAAGAACGGGAATTTATCATAATATCGGTCATTATTTCCGTAGTTTTCTCAATTATAGCATATTTTTTATGGCTTTCCATTGAGTGGTACAGCCTTTTAATAACTCTTCCAATTATTATTATTTCTGAGTTTTTACTCCTTCGTTGGATTGATAAGAGATATCTTATTGAAGAAAGACAAAAATTCATCCAATTAGGATTGATCTCAGGTAGTGACTATCAAATCAGTCAAGGTGACGTTAGTAGCGAAATAGGACAATTTAAGAATTTCCTCAGGCTCAATCTCGCCGATTTGAATGAATATCTTCTGAGTCTCGAAGAGGAATATCGCGAATCCTTATTACTTCTTGATAAGGGGGAAATTGAAGACGCAAAGTTCAGATTTAAAACTGTATATAAAGATATACAAGAGAAAGTAAAGGAGATGGAAACCGATCTTAAAGCCTTCATTGAAGAATTTCCAATTCCGGAGGATAAAGAAGGAAACTTTTTATATTCCAGTTATAAAGAACAATGGTTTTCAGAAAAAGAGAAGAAACTAAAACAAATTAGCGAAGTTAACGAAAAGTTCAATGTTCGAAGTCAATTTGGTGTACATCTAGAGGATATTTTACGCTTCGAAGTCGAAAATGAACGCTCAATCAAAGATTCAGATCTGAGAACGATGAAATTTCCATACCACCAAGCAAAACAACTCATAAAATTCATTGAAAAACCAGTAGACTTCCAAATAGAAACCCTTTCTATTGAGGAAAAACAGAAATATGGGAGTCTAGGAAAAAAAATTATCGAGACCTGCTCCAAGAAACAACTTACGCCTAATCTCCCCCTTCTTGTCATTGAATTAGGAATCACCCTCCTTGAAGCTAAAAAGATTTTAACCTACCTTCATTTTATAGGTATGATAGATCAAGTTTACTTGCATTACCAAAAATGAATTTTGAATAGGGAATTTAAAAAAAAGAGGTTTGAATTGTGAGTGAATTAAATATACCAGATATGGTTCTGGAAATGAAGTATGAAACGCTTCTGAGTTTAACGAAAGATATAATTAATATGTTTATGAAAGCATTGACTGAAAAATTTGGTTCAGAAGAGGCCCTGAATCTCATTAGACCTTACTTCTATGAAAATGGTAAACTGATGGCTAATTTTGCCCCATTATTGGGAATTAAAGGTAACGACGCTATCGCTATCGGAACTTTCATTAGATTCTTCGAAGAAAAAATAATGAATATTACGGGAAAAGCGACGGAAGTCAGCCCAGAGAGGGTTGTAGCTGTTAATACTAAATGTATTTTCAAAAATTGCGTACCTGAAGCTTGCTTACAGTTTCAAAATACCGTTGATGGTATGATAGATGTAATAAATCCCGAATATGAATGGCGGATGACAAAAATCTTGACGAAGGGTGACGATGTCTGTGAATGGGTCGTCGAAAAAAAGAAATGAGCGAAAATTTAAAACTTATATCTTATTTTTGTTTATTAAGATTTAACAAAATCTCTGCCAGGATAGCCAAGTGGTACGGCGACAGGCTCGAGCACAATTTTAGATAAAAGAGAAACCTGTTGACTTTTTAGTCTCGGGGGTTCAAATCCTCCTCCTGGCGCCAATCTCGATTACTTTTGCAGAAATTATAACTTTTCATTCACTTGAGGTTGGGATTCCATTTTCACATGGAACGCCGACTTGACATAAACCGCAACCGTAAATATTGATTTTATAGTTCTTCTTTATGTACCTCGTGTTTTTAAAAACTTGAATAACACATTTTGCTTTATCGTGACGAGTTTCTAAGCTGATTGCTCCAACAGGACAGCGTTCAATACATTTGCCACATTCACTGCAATAGGCGTAGGGATCTGAGGGGCGTTTATCTCCATCAGAAGGTAATTGATAATCAACCACAATGCTACCACAGCGCATGGCAATGCCCTTTTCATTTATGAAACCATCCGATAGGCCAAAGGAACCAAGACCTGCAGCGAATGCCATATGCCTATGACTCCATGGGGATGCCCATACCCCATTTTCGTGTTTCGGAATCATCCGAAAAATTTCTTTTTCGCGAGTCGGAGCAACCGCGTTAATTCCCTCCTTCTTCAATTCAGCAATGAGATATGCTTGTAATTTTTCATTAGCCATCTCCCCAAATAACCGTGTGTGTGCCCAACGCTCGCTAGCCCATTCTCTTGAGTATTCGAGATTTTCTTTTTTCGTAACCTCATTGATAGGAAGGATGAAAGCAACTACTGATAGATTTTTAATGGGGGATGGAGCTATATTGTTCTTTTCACAAAACCAATTATAAACTTCAGCGGGTGTAAGATGAAAACTACCAATGATGCTTTTATATTCCTCTAAAAGGGGATCGTCACCTGAAACAAATCCAACTAAAACATCTGGTTCAAAGATTAAAGAACCATCAACTTTGGTCATTCTATTACTTTCATCCTCGGACAAGAAGGTTTTGATCTTATCTAGAAACCATTTTTTATTAATACCCATAAAACCGACCTCTTTTCTTGGAATACGAAAAAATACGACACAGAAAAGAATGAAAATGCGGAGGGTGGGAATTTCCCAAGATGCTCAACGACATCTTGTTTTGAACCCACGAAAGCTTGCGCAAAATCATCCTATGATGACAATCCTACGCTACAGGGACCTGAACCCTGCTCCTTTGACCATGCTAGGACACCTCCGCATGGTTCATTGGTTAAGTTAAATAAAAATTTCACCCCTAATAATTTTTTTCGAGTATTTTAAAAAAAGGAAAGTAATTATTCTAGTAAGAAAATATTAGAGCAGAATTATCGTAAATTTGGCGAGTTTGGAATTTTTACCAAGAAAAATTTTGGAGTGTTTCTTTTTAGGATGAAGAAGAAAGAAGAAGACTCAAAAAAGTCAGTAACAATAAAGCGAAAGCAAATTAAATATCGTCCCGTTCCAATCAGGGAATTACTTACTGAAATGAAAAATATTGTCGAATTACAAATTGACCTCGCCTATTCCGCCGTTATTTTTCAGAATCAAGAAATTGCCGAAGAAGTGTATAAACTAGAGGAAATAAATCATAATTTGACTTTTCTAGCTGAAATGAACACAATGTTAGCAGTACGTGATGCGGAAGACGCACAAAGTTTGGAACATGTTATACGTATTGCTTATATGACGGATAAAATTTCAGATGCGGCCGCAGACATTGCTGGAATTATCGTACAACACATGGGATTGCACCCCTCTCTACGGAAAATCATTCAAGTCACGAAGGAGCCTTTAATTAGAGTAGAAATTTCAAAGAAAAGTATGTTTGTGAATAAAACTATTGGAGAATCGAAGATTCGAACTAAAACAGGATCAGACATCATTGCGATTCGAAGAGATAAGGAAAACCGATGGATCTATGATCCAGACAAGAATACTAAAATAAAGGCACGAGATATACTCATCGCTCGTGGGCCTTTAGCTGGAAATGAAATGCTGACAATTTTATGTGGCGATGGAAAAGTTCATAGGGATAAGGGGAAGGATGAAGCACTTATTCAAGAACCAATAGCTGTGATTGACGAAAAAGAATTGGCTATGTTAAAAAATACTGAAAAAGTCCTCTCTGAGCTGATAAACAAATCAGAATCCATGGTTGGATTAGCATTTTCTGCACTTCTCTTCACTAATTATGAGTTAGCAGAAGATGTTATAGAGATGGAAATGGAAGTAGATAATCTATATAAAGAATTCGAGGAACTAATATTAACATTAGCGAAACTCGTGGAGGAACCGAAAAATTTAACTGGCATGCTTCAACTTGGTGTTAGTGGTGAAAACATCTCCGATGCTGCAGCCGCGATCGCTGAAATTGTGTTACACGGTCTCCCCATCCATCCAGTCTTTGAAATGGCAATTGCAGCAGCAGATGAGACAATTGCTCGTGTTGAAATTGAAGATGAATCCTACATGGCAAATAAACGATTCAAAGATTTAAACCTACCAGTCGAAACGGGTATGCGTATTTTGGCAATTAAACGGAAATATGATTGGATCTATAATCCGCGCAAAGAATGTAAAATCAATCCAGGCGATATTTTGATTGGAATTGGACCAGAAGATGGAAGTAAAACATTTATCGATTGGGCTTCTAAAAAAAAGTAGGACTTTTAAATGCCCGAGAGTTTAATTCGAAAAATTCTCAATCAGCTGAAATGGGACTCACAAAAGAATCTTTCAGACTATAATATAACATTTCTCCACCGGGGGGCGCCCAACGATTTAAAGACTTACCCGGCAGACAAAATTAAGGCGATAAAAATATCTTACCTTTTGTTTGTTGACGAGATTACTCTGGAGGATGTTGTTATCCCCTTTCATCGGATCAGACGAATTTATAACAAACAAACGAACGAAGTAATTTGGGAAAAATTAGAAAGTGATTAATCAATGAAAAATCCATTTTCAAAAATGATGACCATTTATAAGACACAGGAACTGCTTGATATCGCTTTCCATCGAGCTTCAAATCTTGAAATTAAATTTAGACCCCGTACCTCCGACATTTATAAGGCTCGGAAGCGCGAAAAAGCACGTATTACTGCAGTTACCGATGATTTAATTGCTAGGCTCACGAAAATGGTAAAAACCTTTCCGACTTTTGATAATCTTCATCCCTTTTATTATGATCTGACTAAAACCTTAGTAGATCTTGATCAATTTAAAAAGGTTATAGCCTCCCTGAGTGGCACCCTTAAAATTATTAAAAAGGTCCATCGCGAACACTTCTATAAAATTGCATACGCTCGCGATCCTAACGTAGCGGGAACTGCCCGAAAAGCTTTTTATGGACGGATTTCTTCAATAATCAATCGTATGGAAGATCAATTAGATTACTTAAGAGCGCAAAGAGATATATTTCGTAAGTTGCCATCAATCTCTCCCGACAACTTCACTATAGTTGTTGCTGGATATCCAAATGTTGGGAAAAGCTCTCTTGTTCGTGCGATATCGTCCGCTAATCCAGAAATCTCATATTATCCCTTCACAACTCGTAAGCTTATCGTTGGACATCGAATTCTACATGCAGATGATCCTATCCCATTAAGAATTCAAATACTGGATACCCCTGGATTGCTGGATCGCCCTCTCTCCAAACGTAATAATATCGAATTACAAGCAATTGTGGCATTAAAACATCTAGCTAATGTCATCGTCTTTATGATTGATCCCTCTGAGACATGTGGGTATTCAATTGCCAATCAAACCCATTTGTTAAAAGAAATTCATTCGACATTTCAAGATATTCCCTTAATTCTTAACCTTAACAAGATGGATATCATTCAGCCAGAACAAGTTTCGCTGGTTACGAACGAAATTCAAGCAAGTTTCCCTAGTGAAGAACCAGAAATTTTAGAAACAATTGCGGTTAAAGAAGAAGGTGTAACCGAAATATTCGATGCCGCAATGAGATATTCCCCAGATGATTATTAGAAAAAAGAACGCCAAGATTTCGACTTACTAAATTCCCCTCTAACATTTATTGATGTGCCACAATTCTTACATACGTTCTTCTTATTCATATCCCACCGATTAATTGAAAATCCGATACGGCCAATGACATTATTACCGCAGTTCGGACAAAAAGTATTCTCCCCTTCATTTCCTGGAATATTCCCACAATAGACATATTGAAGTCCAACCTCTATTGCGGTATCTCGAGCATTTGTTACTGTTTCTACTGGCGTAGATTTCACATGACTTAACTCATACATCGGATGGAACCGGCTGAAATGCAAAGGTGTATCTGCACCTAACTCATTTAAAACCCACTCAGCTAATTGGCGTATCTCCTCAGGTGTATCATTGTAACCTGGAATGATCAGATTCGTGCATTCTATATATACCCCATGGTCCTTCATGTATTTAGTCGCTTCTAATACTGGTTTAACCCGAGGGACACCACAAACCTCTTTGTAGAATTTATCCGTGATCGCTTTGATATCTACATTAGCTGCATCAATGAGCGGGGCTAAGGGTTCCAAAGCTTTTAAGGTAATATATCCATTTGTCACCAAAACGTTGAATATCCCCTCTGAGTGCGCAACCTTGGCACAATCCAAAATAAACTCATAAAACGTTAGGGGCTCATTGTAAGTATAGGCAACCGACTTACACCCTGCCTTTTTCGCTGCTTTCACGACGTCTTCAGGGGTAACCTCTCTTAAATTGCGAGATTCTTCAACACCCGCTTGGCTAATATGCCAATTTTGGCAATGCAGACAGGACATCGTGCATCCCGTACTGGAGATGGAGTAGGCACCCGAGCCCGGCCAGAAATGAAAGAGGGGCTTCTTCTCAATTGGATCTGGAGTCATCGCAGATAGACCGCCATATACTAAGGAATATAATGTGCCCCCCTCGCTTTTCCGTGCACCACATTTCCCAATTTCCCCTGATTTTAGAACACAGTAATTTGGACATAATTTGCAGGCAACCACTTGATTATCGCGCTTATTCCACATTAACGCTTCTTTTTTCACGAAAAACCCTCACCAAAAGCGAAGACAGTCACTATAATTATAACAACAAATATATTAATTAAAATTTTTAAATCCAATTATATAATTTTTTAAGAAGGTGGCTAAAAATTGATTGTGGTTCCTGGTCCTGCATCCCAGATATTGGGTGTGGAAATCGCTAAATTATTAAATAATGCGACAATTGCTCCCGTGAAGTTTAAGAGATTTCCAGATGGCGAAGCTTATGTTCGAATTGATGCAGATATGAAAGGCGAGCATGTCCTAATAGTTCAATCGACATACCCTCCCCAAGATTACCACTTGATGCAGTTATACCAATTAATTGATGCAGCACATGATTCAAAGGCAAAAAAGATAAACGTGTTCGTTCCCTACCTTGCCTACTCAAGACAGGATAAAAAATTCCTTGATGGCGAACCCCTTACCTCAAAAATTGTTTGCAAGACCATTGAAAATTTAGGTGCCGATGAAATTTATGTCTTAGATATTCATTCAAACATAGTCTTAGAATTTTTTTCCATTCCAACTCATAATTTAATTGCTTTAGATTTATTTTGCGATTATTTTAATAAACTTTCACTCCACAAGCCACTAATTGTTGCACCAGATGAAAGTGCCCTTCCAAAAGCCCAAAAAGCCGCGACTCTTATGAATTCTGATTGCACCTATATTTGTAAAACTCGAGATCTACATACAGGTGAAACTTCCATTACTCTAAAAGAAATGAATGTGGCGAACCGTGATCTTATTCTGATCGATGATATCATCTCTACCGGTGGGACTATGGCAAAAACCATTGAATTAGCTAAGAATCAAGGTGCGAATCAAATTTACGCTGCTGCTTCCCATGCCCTATTGATCGAAAATGCCAAGAGGCGAATATTAGAAGCGGGTGCTACAGCTATTATTGGTACAAATTCCGTCGATACAGAGTGTGCCAAAATTAGTATTGCTCCGTTATTTGTTGAGAAATTTTCTAAATGATCCCGTAAGTAGGACTGCCTATGAAGACAGATGATCAATATACGGAATACATGTTTACTTTCGTTGATACGATCTGTAAGAAATTTGGTCCTAGGTATTCATGTAGCCAAGCTGAGAAAGATGCTAATCTATGGATCAGGGATGAACTCGATAAATTCTGTGATGAAACTTTCATTGATGAATTTGAAACGCATCCCGGACTCTATCCGATAGGGATTTTCAAGATATTCCGATTATTAGGCGCAATTTCCTTTATTTTTATGCCCATCATCTTCCCTTGGCCAATTCTATCAACTATTTGTGTCTTTGTGGCGCTCTTTGTTTTCATTACCGAACTCTTTTTCATGAAAGAATGGATTAGCCCTTTATTCAAGAAGGGGACTTCTAGCAATGCTTGGGGGATAATTAAACCCACTGGTGAAACAAAGTTCCGCATAATCTTCGAGGGACATACCGATAGTGCAATTCAAATGAAAATAGCTAGCTTCGATGAAAAACCCCCGCTTGCAACAGTTATCATTGGGTTTTATTTCTTAATCCATACCATTATTTTCTCCTTAGTAAAATTTTTTGGGCTACTTAATGGGTCGATAGCTCAATCCCAATGGTGGATCTTTTCTTGGACCATTATAGATTGGATCTACTTTATTTCCCTTGTTATCCTTTACCCCCTTTTCCTCAAAGCCGTGGGTGGATTTCTTGGAGATACTGTTGTACTAGGTGCCAACGATAATTTGTCCGCCAGTGCTACAGCTGCAGCTATTGGTAAATACCTAAGTCAAAACCGCCCAAAAAATGTCGAAGTGTGGGTTGGATCTCAGGGAAGTGAAGAAGTTGGGGATAAGGGTGCAAAAGCCTTTGTGAAGAAGTACGGAGAAATGGGAAAATTAGATGATTGCTATTCCGTCGTATTAGATGCCTCTGGTGCGGGAACTGAGATATTTATTATCCATAAAGACACTATGCACCGCGCAACCCATAGCATGGAGATTATTGAACGATTTCAGAAGGCTCACGATATTTATATGGAGGAAGATCCAAATGCTTTGAAGTGCGGAGTAGGTCGAATCCTTCTTGGGTCTTCTGATGCTTGCCGATACGCTCATGCTGGCTATAAAACTGTTTGTATAATTGTCATGGACGGTGCCTTGAATAAACCTCGACATTGGCATTCTATCCATGACACTCCTGAAAATTTGGAGAAGAAAGTCCTTAAAGAAATGCTGGAAACTTGCCTTAATTTCGTTGAAATAGTAGATAAGGAATATAATTGATTTTTTTAAACACATAATCAACATAAAAATTAAGAATTATACCGAGAATATTCTTGAATACAAGTTTATTAAATCAAAGGAGTAAAAGAAATGGCAAATAAAAAACTAGTAGGATCAATCATTATCATTATACTTATCCTTGTGATCGCTGTATATTTTCTATTTCCCAGAGACCCCTCAGGAGATCCCTTTAGATCAAGATGGGACACGACATATTTTAGTGTGGGTTCGAGTGCTTCCAATCAAATCGCACTCCCATTGGAATCAGGAGGGACCTATGATTTTCTGGTTGATTGGGGTGATGGGACTAGTGACCGAATCAAAAGCTGGAACCAGCCAGAAGTAAATCATACATATTCCTCAAGCGGTACATACAACGTAACTATTGTGGGAACCCTCATTGGATGGCGGTTTAACAATGGTGGAGATAGATTGAAGCTAATTGAAATTTACGAATGGGGGTCCTTAAGACTAGGGAATTCAGGAGCTAATTTTTATGGCTGTACAAATCTTGCGATTAGTGCCGTTGATGTCTTGGATTTAACGGGAACAACTAGTTTAGAGACTGCTTTTCGGAATTGTAATTTTGTTACCGCATCTAATATGAATAATTGGGATGTTTCAGGTGTTACAAACATGGCTTACATGTTCAGAGGAGCTAATAACTTCAATCAGAATATTAGTAACTGGGACACCTCGAGCGTGACAACCATGGCTTTCATGTTCTGGGGTGCTTATGCCTTTAACCAACCCCTTGGCACTTGGAACACAGCAAGGGTGACAAACATGGAGTCCATGTTCCGATCTGCCGATGCCTTCAACCAGCCTATAGGCAGCTGGAACACCTCGCGCGTGACAAACCTGGCTTTCATGTTCGCTAGTGCTGATATCTTCAACCAAAATATTGGCACCTGGGACACCTCACGCGTGACAAACCTGGCTTCTACATTCAGTTTTGCATCTGCCTTCAACCAGCCTATAGGCAGCTGGAACACCTCACGCGTGACAAGCCTGGCTTCTACATTCAGTTATAACCCTGCCTTCAACGCAGACATTGGCGCTTGGGATACCTCGAGCGTGACAACCATGGATTATACGTTCCAATCTGCTACTGCTTTCAACGCAGACATTGGCGCCTGGAACACCTCGCGCGTGACAACTATGTTTCAGATGTTCTATGGTGCGTCTGCGTTCAACCAAAATATTGGCACCTGGGACACCTCAAGCGTGAAGACTATGTTAGGTATGTTCCAATCTGCTATTAACTTCGACCAAAACATTGGCGCTTGGGACACCTCGAACGTGTCATCCATGACTTCTATGTTCCAAAGTGCGTCTGCGTTCAACCAGCCTATAGGCACCTGGAACGTATCGAGCGTGATAAGCATGTCTTATATGTTCTATGGAGCTACTGCCTTCAACCAAAACATTGGCACCTGGAACACTTCGAGTCTTGAATTTGTGAATCAGATGTTCCGAAATGCTGCTGCCTTCAACCAAAACATTGGCGCCTGGAACACCTCGGGCGTTACCAGCATGTACCAAATGTTCAGGAGTGCTACTACTTTCAACCAGCCTATAGGTACCTGGGACACCTCAAGCGTGGCAAGCATGTCCGGTATGTTCTATGGCGCTGCTGCCTTCAACCAACCCCTTGCCACTTGGAACACTTCGTCTGTGACAAATATGGTATCCCTGTTTGAAAGTGCTCTTGCCTTCAATCAATCCATTGGTGCTTGGGACACCTCGCGCGTGACAGACATGAGTTGGATGTTCTTTTCTGCTAATGACTTCAACCAGGATCTTAGCTCATGGAACACTTCACGCGTGATAAATATGGATAGTATGTTCCGATCTGCCGATGTCTTCAACCAATCCCTTGGTACCTGGGACGTCTCGAGCGTTACGAACATGGTCCGTATGTTCAACGATGCTCTTGCCTTCAACCAAGCCCTTGGCGCTTGGAATGTTTCAAGCGTTGGATCGATGATCGGTATGTTTAATGGTAGTTCTTTATCAACCCCGAATTATGACAACTTGTTAATTGGATGGCGGACCTTAGGGACTTTACAAACTGGCGTTACTTTGGGTGCAGATACTCAATATAGTGGTGGTGCTGCTACTGCACATGGTGAACTCATCAGTATCTATTCTTGGACGATTAATGATGATGGACAAGTATAATAATTCTCCTTTTCCTTTTTTTCTGAGGAATAATTAACCCAGAAAGTTTAAACTGAACTTTAATATGCTGAAAGCGCTAGTAAAAAAAGCAAAACCTTTAAAAAAAATTTTGTCTTGATTACCACTATGACTCAACCATATTCCATTGTCATTCAACCGGTGATGTCAGAATCAGCATTTGAGATGCTTGAGCGAGAGAATAAGCTGACTTTTATTGTTCATCGGTCTGCGAATAAACCCCAGATCAAATGGGCCGTCCAAAAACTTTATGAGGTTAAAGTGGAGAAGGTCAATACCCTCATCTTGCCTGATGGGCGAAAAAAGGCTTACGTAAGACTATCTCCTGAGTCAAATGCAACAGACGTAGCCACTCGATTGAATATCTTCTAAAGCTAAGGAGCAAAAAAAAATGGGAAAAAGAATCCAAGTGCAAAGACGAGGACGCGGCAGTCCGACATTCCGAGCCACCAAAAAGCGAAAAAGAGGCGCTGTCAAACACCCAACCCATCAGGATAAACCGTTAGATGGCGAAGTTATTGATTTTGAACACGAACGGGGAAGAAGCGCACCTCTAGCACGAATCAAATACACTGATGGACATAAGACCTATATGATTGCCCCTGAGGGAGTGGCTATAGGAGAACAAATTTCAATTGGGTCTCTAGAAATTAAGATCGGCAATACGTTACCTTTAAAAGAAATTCCTGAAGGGACCTCTGTCTTTAATATAGAATCCCAACCAGGTGATGGAGGGAAATTCGTTCGCGCGGGTGGAACCTATGCAACTATTGTTACCCGTGATCCCAAGAAAGTCATTATTAAACTACCATCTGGTAAGTCCAGACCCTACAATCCTGATTGTCGGGCATCAATTGGGGTGGTCGCAGGTGGAGGGCGGACCGAAAAGCCATTTGTCAAAGCAGGTACGAAATACCACGCTTGTAAAGCAAAAAACAAGAAATGGCCAAAGGTTCGCGGAGTGGCAATGATTGCAGCATCCCATCCGCATGGTGGCGGGCAGAAGCAACACATCGGGAAGAAAAGCTCCTGTGTGTCTCGAAATGCGCCACCCGGGCGAAAAGTTGGGCTGATTGCAGCTAGACGTACTGGCCGAAAGAAGCGATAATCATTTAGAAACTTTATTTATATACTCCTCAACAGTTTGGACGTAATCCACATACCCTAATTTTTTAGCAACATTCTTTGCTTTCTTATATTCAGCTAAAGCTTCTTCTTTTTGGTTTTCTGACACAAAGGCGTCTCCAATCTTGAGGAGATTCGTAAACTGAAACAAGGTGTTTTTCGATAATTTTGCGAGTTTTAGTGCTGCCTGATAATTTTCAATCGCTTTTGGAACTTTTCCAAGTGCTAACAAACAATCTCCGATACTTTCTAGAGATGCGGCTTCATCGTCTTTATTCTTAAGTGAATTAGCTAGAGACTGCGCTTTTGCATAATAATCCATAGCGGTTTCCATCTTATTTAATCCAAAATAGGCGTCTCCAATTCCAATTAAACAGAGATATTCTAATTCTGGATTGTCTAAGGTTTTAACAATCTCCTTACTCTGGTTAAAGAAATTAACCGCCTCATCCCAATTCTGAAGTGAAGAATAAGTATGTCCTATGTTGATTAAACAGGAAAATTCCCCTTCTTTATCACTAAGCTTTTTTGCAATCTCCAAACCTTTCTTATAGTATTCTATTGCTTTATTCCATTGTTCTTGGCTTGAATAAGAATCCCCTAACCCCTCATAACATGCATATATATCATCATCATGCTTCAAGTTAGTAGCAATTTCCAGACATTCCTCATAATATTTCATGGACTGATCCCAATCTTCCACAGAGGAATAAGTTTCAGCTATACCTATTAAACACATACATTCCCCCTTTCCATCCTTTACCTTCTGAAAAAGTTTCATTGCTCGTTTAAATTTCTTCCGTGCCAGTTCCCAATTCTCTGAATCAAAGGCTTCATCCGCTTCATCAAGCAATTTTTCGGGATCTATTGCCATACCATTTCAACTCTCCTATTCAGTAACTTATGCTCTGAAGCTTTATTCTAGACCTTTATTATTTTTATCCATTTACTCAAAAGATCAATTAATTTTATATACTTTCCTTAAAAAAATAGAATGTTTTTCATATCTAAATCGGATTCAGACTATTCTTGGAATTGTTCATTCAATTAACAGTTACCTAGATTTAGATCAACTTATTTAGAGCATTTTCCCACAAACTGGACACTCGACCTCGTACCCTTTTACCTTTAACCTCAATATTCGGTCATCAAACCTTGTATAACAATACGGACATCTATTTTCTTCGATATGTAAGGTTCCTGTTTTGATAGTGGGGGTTGCTTTATCAAGATCTACATCGGCAATATCACTCGTTGGAAAATCTTTCTTGAAACGAAAATTAATTCGTTCTTTCATTTTCTCAGCAAAGGTCAGCCTGACGCTTTTAGACGCCTTCTCTAAGATATGCCAGCTTAAAATTGAAAATAAACAGAAAGCTATCAAACGGAGTTCTTCTGGCTTAAACTTTGGATACTTCTTCATTTGTTTTGCTGCATATTCATAGATATAATCCGAAAATTTATCCATATCCTTGTCGTTGAGGAAAGTATCGAACTTTTCAAATGGTTCTCGTAAATTTTTTATGTCCTTAAGTAATAAGATGAACGGATTTAGATAGTAACAACTCTTATCGCAGAGGGTGCATTCATATTTTAAGACATACTTTCTATTCAGTTGATCGATGATATCCTCTTCAGTTTGGGAAGTTGGTTTTATGATCTCTACAGATTTTTCAACGCTAGGTGATGATGAACTAGCTACATCAATTGAAGGTTTCTGAGGTATTCGTGGCGAAGCTGGTCCCGCCTCACCTGTTGAAGGTTTTCGAGGTATTCGTGGTGAAGATTGTGAAACCTCTAGGAAGTTATAGCCACATTCTTTACAAAATTTGGAATCTATATCATTTAATTGTTTGCATTTGGGACATGCTAATCCTTTTTCTACGGTTCTGGCTTTATTTTTAATATTTAACTCGGCAACGATGTGAAATAGGATATCTTTTATCAAGATTTCAATTTTCTTAATTGCTTTATCGGGTATTTTAAGGACTGCCGGATCGTCAACCGTTACGACTTCTAAAGCCATCAAAGTCTTCCCAGGAGATTCAGGAGTAAGTGAAATCGATATATTGCATTGATTTGCTCCAGTTCCAATACTAAAATCAAGAGATAACTCTTTTTCCCTCTCCTGAAATCGGAGCTCTGCGCCTTTATAGTTCTGAAGGAGCGGTTCAATCAATGGAGGTATTGTTTCAATTGAATTCTCTAGCTCCACTTCAATTTTCTTTTTATAAACAAGTCTCCGCTCCTGAATTCTCTGTTCCAGTCATTTACTAGATCAAGGAGTTCTTCATATAAAAGTGGAAGGGATGATGGAAAGCTGTGTTCTTTAGCATTCTTTCGAATAATTAAACATAATTTTTGGCACACATTAGCTCTGCGTTCAGGATTACCGCTCCTGCAGCACCTCGAATGGTATTATGACTGATTAGGCATAAATTAATGGATTTATTATCGAAACCAGGACGTATTCGTCCAACCGATACAGCCATTCCAGGTACTGATCCCGCCATGCGATCTAGCCGTGGTTGAGGACGGTTGATTTCCTCCCGCACGATAAGGGGACTTTTTGGAGCGTATGGCAAGCCAAGCGAATCCAATCCAGGGAATTCTCTGATAACTTTTTTAACTTCTTCAATATCTACAGGTTTCTTTGTTTTGATATATGCCGTTTCAAAATGCCCATCGATTAATGGGACTCTTGTGCAGGTTGCCGCCATTTTAAAGGTTTCTTTAATAACACGGTCTTTCTCGAATTTTCCCAAAATCCTTTGGACTTCCGAAACCACTTTATCCTCTTCACCGCCAATATAAGGGATCACATTATCGGTAATTAGTAACGCTGGCACTCCGGGAAGCCCTGCCCCAGAAATTGCTTGCCAAGTATTCATGATGGCTTCTTCGATTTCAAAATGGTCATGAATGGGTTTGAAGACCATTGCTAAACCGATTGTAGTACAATTCGGGTCTGTACAAATTGCTCCAGACCAATCTCGCTTTTCTTTTTGAACCTCAATTAATTGCAAATGATCCGCATTGATTTCAGGGATCATTAAGGGGACGTCTTCTACCATCCGAAAAGCACTTGCATTGCTTGTTAGGAGAAAACCGGCCTTTGCGAATTGAGGTTCAACCTCCTTTGCAACTCCCGAGGGAAGAGCTGAAAAGGCGAGATCTGCTTGTTCTACAGCATTTGGGTCCATAGGTTTAATAACCATCTCAGCAATTTCATCAGGGATGTCAGTACCAAGATACCATGAATCCCGCATTCGATCCTTATATTTCTGATCAGCAGACCGTTTTGAAGCCGCAATATCCACGATATCAAACCATGGATGAGGGTAGAGAGCTTCTATCAGTCGCTGACCAACCGTACCGGTACACCCGAGTATTACACATGATCTTTTCTTCATTTATTAGCACCTTATTTTGTTAGAAGTTAATTAGACAAGAAAATGAATTTAACTCATTTAAATCTTACTTTTTCGGTAGTGAGAAAACTTCATCTATAGAATTGTAAAATCAGGGGGAAGAACATTGGCATAACGAGTTGTTAAAATTTTCCATGATTTTCCTGTGATTTTTAACAGCTGAGGCAATTTTCCAACGACTCCTGCGAACTTTCCTCGAATAATTAATGCGCCTCGAACACCTTCAATGGTTTCAGCCACCTCTAAACCATTTTGAACAGATTTTTCAAAATCAGAACCTTTTACTACATTCGCAACTGCTGTTGCAGCAGCATCACCAAGGGATGCATTATTTGTAAGAACGGTGGCTGCATCGGCTTCCCCAAAACTGAAGGCATGACCCACCGTTCCTGAGCTGGTTCCCAGCCCTATCGGAAAATCTTCTTCCTCGAACCGAAATCCAATTTTCCCTGATAATGGCGAATTCCCTGCAAAAATTCCAAGGTTTATCGATATATTTGCGATGCCTGCTACCTCACCACCATCCTCTATAATGGCCACTTTCGCTCCTACTTTAACCATCTGGTTAACTCCAAGATCCGCGAATGCCCCAGCAACTGCCGCCATAGGTCCAACTCCTGCTATTTCCCCTGCTTTAGCCATTAATGATACTATTTCAGGAGCGTCCTTCTCAATTCTTATTGGTTCGAGCGTTTTTAGGAATTTTGGATGCCCCGCAATATATTTTTCTAATTCGTTTCTGTGATATTTAATGATTAGAATAGCTGCGCGGATCGCTTTCGCCTTATCTGCCTTAAAAAAAATATCCGATTCTTTAATTATCTCTCGGTGCTGAATTAGCGACAAAATTCCATACACACCTAATATTCTCAAATACTTGGTTTTTTTCTACTGTAAATATGTTCTAAAGCTTTTTATTTTTAGATTTTCTATTTCTGTATATGCGAAAATCGCGCTTACTTTTATTATTGTTTCTGTTGCCTATCATCGTATTTGCACTCTCACAGAATGTGAGCGCGCAGGGAGACTCCTCCGTGTTAAAAGTTAGCTTGCATAATGATATAGGGCTTGCAGAGGAGGGATTGTTTGATGATGTCATAACAACTGCCCAACAAATGAATGCCTCTCTAATTATTTTAGAACTGAACACTCCTGGAGGCACTGTCGATTCAGTACAAGAGATTATGAGAAAATTCGATAATTCACCTATACCTATTTGCACATGGGTTCCAGTCGGCGGGGTAGCCTGGTCTGGCGGTACGTATCTTATGATGGCGTCCCAATTAGCTGCAATGGCATCCCCCTCCATTACTGGCAGCTGCCAACCTGTAGGAAATGATGGCATTCCCATAACTGATAGTAAGCACATCAACGCTCTAGTGGCTCTCATGGTGGAACATGCGGAACTTCATGATCGTAATATGACCTTAGCCGAGGATTTTATAACCGAGAATACGAATGTCGATCAAGCACAAGGTCTGAGCAACAACGTGATCGAGTTTATTGCGAACACTATACCCGCATTACTAACACAATTGAACAATTATACACTCGTATGGAATCAAACTGGGGGGAATAATTATACAACCTTAATAGATTCATCGAGCAGTGTCAGTTACACTTCACAAATTAGAAATTTTACGGCACTCTCAATCGGGTCCGCAGAAATTGTTGAGTATAATCCTAGTATTTCTTATCACTTCCTCCGCTTCATAACTAATCCCACAGTTGTTTCCGTCTTTCTAACAATTGGCTCTTTTGGGTTAATAATCGGATTAACGACAACGAACACTCATCTTGATGAGATTGTTGGAGGGATCGCTCTCGTCATTGGATTGATCGGTATAGGGATTATTGGGATCGCAGTAGGAGCGATCGCATTATTTGTAATTGGTCTTGCTTTTTTCATAGCAGAAATTAAATATGATGTGGCGTTTAATGGCTCTCTTGCAATTGCGGGCGGAGTATGTATTGCCATTGGCAGCTTATTCATTATTCCATCTGCTAATTATTGGACTGCACCAGAATTTCTACTGAGCGCCAAATGGTCTGCCTTTGGAATTAGCTGTGCATTTATTGCCTTCTTTTCAATGATAGCAATTAAGGTGCTACAAACTAAATATCTAAAATCTGATTTGGATGTCGACCGATTAACAGGGACAAGGGGTTATGTGAAAAAAACTTTGCAGCCTGATGGAATTGTAATTGTGAAATCGGAAGAATGGAGCGCGACCGCAGTTGATGATACGAGTCCTATTAAAGAAGGCACCGATATTGAGGTAGTCAAAGTGGATGGCATTCGGCTCGTTGTCAAACCAGCTGAAGATTAATCCCTTCAAATTAGTTTTTTTTGGGGTCCTTTCGGGGCAATATTTACATTCAAAAAATCATGTTTCTCGCCGATCACAAGCTGTCCATAACTCCCATCAAATCCAAAAGGTTCAAACGTAAAATTTCCATTTTTAACTTCAACAATTGAGTGAATGAGATCTTCTACAATGACCCCATCTAGTTTTTTTTCAACCGTTATTGGATCCATGAACCACATTTCGCATTCACTTCCTATTGCATTGACAATTTTTTTGTAATCTTTTTCGACTGTTTTAGAGGTTGCTGATTTAATTCCGTGTGATGCGGCAATAATTTCAACTAGCGGGACCATATGAACAAAATCACGTGTTTCCGGCGGTAAAAATCCCAATTCTCTATTACCACCCTGAGATTGATTTAACTCAAAAGCTCGTTCTAGAACCCCTACAGTTATTTTTTTCCCGCAGATCGGACATTTCCTACTTTTAGGAGTAAATTTTGGAGAATATACACAAAATTTGTTGCCATGACCTTGTTTTCCAGCCCGATGTCCTGATAAAAAGAATCGCCCCTCTGCAGGATTAAATTCTGCTGTATGAACAACATTATTTGTTCTAATTGCTTTGATTATATCCGCATACGTTAAACTTTTTATATCTAATGTAGAGAACTCCCGCCCTAACCTGTGAAGATGATGCGAATGTGCATCGCTATTCGAAAGAAATGTTAGCTTGTCCAGCTCAGGAATTAACCCTAAAATAATGGGATCTGCACTCAATCCCGTTTCTATTGCATGAATTAATTCAGTAGCATCCCCGAAAAACTCTTCAAGATTGGAAATTGGGTTATTTGAGCCAAAAACACCCTGTGGGGTCATGACATGAGCGGGAATAATTTCAATTAGGTCGTGTATCTTATTCAATTGATATAATTTCTTTGCAACATCTTTATTATTTTCACATTTCACAAAGGGTCGCCCTATTGTGTTTTTTACTCCCCATTTCTCAAAAAGAGCCAAAATTTTTTTCGTCACTTCAAAGGAAGGAAAGAGAAACACAATATGCACGGATTTTCGCCCACTTCCGAGAGCACACGTGAAAATTAATTCCGTCTGGATAACAAATTTTATATTACTTTCAAAGGTTGGAGAGAAAACTCCGTCAGAGGTTTCCTTCAGAATTTTCTGTAGGGTCGCGTTCCACTCCGGATGGAGTGCATCTCCTGTTCCTAATAATTCTATACCTTTAAGTGGCATCGTTTCCGCGACTTTTTCAAATGAAAGGTTTCCTACCCCACCAGAGGCACCGGTGTGGCAATGTAAATCTGCATTTATTTTCATTTATATCCCCGCTTTAGGACTCTTTTTCAACAATCAAATTTTAA
This sequence comes from Candidatus Helarchaeota archaeon, assembly GCA_016840125.1. The sequence continues at coordinate 22,199 of JAEOSY010000603.1, forward strand.
CTTAGCTTAACCAAATTCCCTCAAGCAATTTAATTATTTCCATTATCGAGAAACATTTAAATAAATAGGTTTTATTCTTTTCTTTGCTAAATTGTCCCGATGAGATACAATCGGGGTTTTATTAATTAGCCTTTAATGTCGGTTTGACATTATTGATTTATACTCACTAAATTAAGGATGATGAGCTAATGGGACATCGAAAAAAGTCAGCTCCGCGCCATGGAAGTTTAGCCTACCACCCTCATAAGAGAGCAAGTAACTTTACTGGTCGTTGGCGTAGTTGGGGCGATATTCCTTACAAAACTCCGACTATACTTGGATTCGCCGCTTATAAGGTTGGTATGACACACGTAATCTTTATGGAAGATCTAAAGACCAGCCCATACTACGGACACGAGGTGATCAAAGCCGTCACCGTACTTGACACCCCTCCAACAGTTGTTTGCGCCATCCGAGCTTACGAATTTAAAAATAAAGCATTGCGCGCGCTTAACGATGTCTGGGCTGGCGAATTGACTGAGGATCTCAGGCGAAAATTTCCCACCCCGAAAGATTACAGCATGGATAAAGCCTTATTAGAGCTAGAAAAGCGCGTTAAAAACGCTGTTGAATTACGACTAATTCTTCATACTCAACCACGGCTCACTTCACTTTCAAAGAAGAAACCTGATATTTTTGAAAGTAAAATTGCTGGCGGCACTATCATGGAACAGTGGAAATTCGCGAAAGATTTACTGGGGAATGAACTCAAAATAGGTGGTGTTTTTAACGAGGGGGATTTTATGGATGTCTCCGCTGTCAGTAAAGGCAAGGGATTACAAGGGCCGATGAAAAAATTTGGGATCAAAAAGCTCCCCCGGAAATCACGAAAAACCGTGCGAGGTGTTGGTTCAATTGGACCCTGGACTCCTGCTCGAACGATGTGGACTATTGCACGCTCCGGTCAAATGGGGTTTCATCAACGGGTTGAATATAATAAGCGAATTATTAAAATTGGAATTGATCCAAAGGAGATTATTCCCGCAGGTGGCTTCCTAAACTATGGATTAATCCGTGGTGATTACATGGTTGTATTAGGCTCGATACCAGGTCCACGCAAGCGAATGATCCGGCTTCGACGGGCGATCCGGCCCCCGAGTATTATTCCTGACTCCCCCCCTGATTTAGTTTATGTTTCTCTCGCTAGTAAGCAGGGTAAATAAATTCAAGATTAATTAAATTGGATGTTATGATATGTCAGAAAAAGTGAATGTCTATTCTCTAGACGGGAAAGCAATCAAAACTATCCCCTTACCAGAGGTCTTCCAAACCCCCTTCCGCCCTCATATCATTAATCGCGCTGTTTTGGCACAACAAAGCCACCGATACCAACCAAAAGGTGTAAATAAAAAAGCCGGACAGCGGAACAGCGCCGAATCACTTGGACCCGGGCGCGGCATTTCACGAGTTCCACGCATCAAAGGCGGGGGAACTCCTGCAGCTCACCAAGGCGGTTTCGCCCCTGGAATTCGAGGCGGACGACAGGCACATCCACCGAAGTCAGAGAAAAATATCAGAAAAGGGATTAACAAAAAAGAGCGGGTGCTGGCAATCCGCTCTGCCATCGCTGCTACTGCTAATAAAGAAAAAGTCAGTACTAGGGGTCATCAAATTGAGGAAATTGTTGAAATTCCTACTATCATCGCGGATGATATCGAAAAATTACAGAAAACTAGTGAAGTTCGCGACTTCTTTGAATATATTGGGGCCATTCCCGATATAGAACGTGCGTCTGTTAAAAAAATCCGTCCTGGAAAAGGTAAAATGCGCAATCGCAAGTATAAAAAGAAGAAGAGCCTCCTGATTGTCGTTGGGAAAAATGACGGTATAGCTCGTGCGGCCCGAAATTTCCCCGGCGTCGATATCATTGAAGCCAAAAATCTTAGCGCTGAACTTCTTGCCCCTGGCGGGCATTGCGGACGTCTCACCCTGTGGTCTGAATCAGCCATTACTCAGCTCGGGTCTCTTTTTTCATAAGTAGAATTGGACTATTAAAGAGAGCAATTTAACAAGTAAAAATTCCTTTAATTGAGACTATATCAGGTACTTTACTTTCCGATCTCTCGTTTTTTGAATCGTAGCCGTTTTGATCGACATCGCCTGCACTTCGTCGCAGCCATCGGATTCCTCGCTCCACATTTGCGACAAATTTTCTTGAAAAGAAGACTATGAACGGCTATTTGCTTCTTTATTGGGTCTGTGATGGGCATACCGTTTCATCTCAGGAATAGGTTTGACTCGATTATAACTTATGATCTAATAGGTGTTCTTAAAGTTTTAGTTATTCTAATAGAATCAATCCAAAATGTCTCATTTTTTCAATGTTGTCTTCATTGATAACTTCCAGCTCGAGTCCCGCATTATGCACCGTTGTGAAAACATCGATTCCAACCGCTTCCAGCGAGGGACGCGCCTTGTTTTTATGTCGGCAGTAGCGGCGAGCGATCTCAACCGAGACTCCTTTCATAGAATCCTCTTGGATAATGCATTTTGTACATAACAGGCACGTACCTGCTGCGAAAGCGAGGGCTTTTACGAATCCCATGAAGAAGGCCTCTTTCTCTAGTTTAAACAGCGTCTTATTCATTTTCGCATGGTGCTTCTTGGGTTCTTCGAGCGTGCCCTTGAAACCTACGAGCATCGCATGTTTGTACTGCCCGATTAATTCTTGTGTTTTTTCCGGAGGCGGCACGAAGGGTGCGCAACATAATGAGTTTCCATAATTGGAGCACCCAAATTGGCACTTCCATCTGACCCACGAACCGGGGACTTCGACTTTGTCTGCACTAATGTATTTAATCCATTCTTTCTCAGCGCCTTTCTTTACAGCAAGCACACTGAGTTCCTCGATTGCTTTCGTGATTTTCTCTGGAACCATACTTCCTCACCAGAATTAGAATTCTATCCCGAACCGCGCGTTGATCCCTTGGGTCGCAAAATAATGCTTTACCTGCTTCATTTGGGTCACCAGATCCGCCAGTTCCTTGATCTTTGGATGGACCTTCCGCCCAGTAATAATTAATTCTACGTGCTCGGGTTTGATTTTCATGAGTTCTAAGACGGGCTCTACTGGAATGAGCCCCATATCAATCGCAACGCCCACCTCATCCAAAATGACGATATCGTACTCGTCACTCAGTAATATCTCCTTGGCATGCTCAATGCCCGCCTTCGCCTCATCGATATCAATTGGTTCAGGCTCTGAAATAAGGTCGGGACGTCCAAACTGCCTGATTGTGAGGTGCTCAATTTTTTTAGCGTGTTCTATCTCCCCGTATTTTACGTTCCCCTTCATAAATTGAATCATATAAACTTTGAATCCATGCCCCATGGCGCGAAATGCCTGCCCTAAAGCACAGGTGGTTTTCCCTTTGCCGGAACCAAAATAGACTTGAATTAGCCCTTGTTTAATTCTTCTTCGGGCACTCATAATAGTTAACTCCCCTTAAGTTTCGATAAAAAGCCATCTGAAACCGATCCGGCGACATCATACACATTGTATTTCTTCTGATAAATCTGGTTTATCAAGGTCTCTTCAATATTGGGAAAAATATGTTCTAACACATGTTTTTCAAGTTGCTGTTTAATAAGCGCTGTGAGTTTATCCTTCAATCGCTTTTTTCGTTTTTCTTCTAATATCCCAGCTAATTCTATATGTTCCTTGTGATTCCATATCTCTTCTAATAACTCGTCAACACCTTCCCCAGAGATTGAGTTCGTTTGAACCACAGGTGGGCGCCATCCACCTTGTCCGATGAACATGACGGCATCGTCCAGCATCAGATCGAGCTGCACTGCAATTTCCTCGCCTCCCAGATCCTTCTTATTAACCACCAAAATATCACCGATTTCGAGGATACCCGCTTTTTGACATTGAATGGAATCGCCTAAGCCGGGAACATTGATTACAATTATTGTATCCGCCAGTTTCAGAACATCCACTTCACTCTGACCTGCACCCACCGTTTCAACAATGATTATATCCATGCCAAAAGCTTCATACAACAAAGTTATATCATATGAAGCTCGCGACAAGCCACCCACTGCTCCCCGTGATGCCATACTTCTCATAAACACTTTATCAGTCTTTAAATCGGACATCCGAATACGATCCCCTAAAAAGGCGCCCCCACTGAATGGGGAGGAGGGGTCGACTGATATAATCCCGACGGATTTTCCTTCATCCACTAACCTTTGGACAACTTGGTTGATTAGAGTGCTTTTTCCAACACCCGGTGCTCCTGTCATCCCAATAATATACGATTCTTTCGAGGTTTCGAAGTGTTTGAAAATATTACTAGCTAGTTCTGGGTCATTTTCGACCAAGGAAATCAATCGCGCTAACGCTGTCCTATCCTTTTGCTTAAACCGCGTGATTAATTCCTCAACATTATCCTTACGCACGAATAGTCACCAATCGTTTCGACTTTGAATTCTACGTACCGAATCGAAGATCTATAAAAAAAGTTTTGGGAAAAA
>JAEOSY010000604.1 GCA_016840125.1 Candidatus Helarchaeota archaeon
GGTAACCCTCGAGCTAAAGGAACAAGAGGAGAATATTGTAATCAAAAATACCTGTATTTGTGGGTTAGTTGCCATTTTTTATTCATTAGCGAACGGTAGAACTTTATCTAAGTCTTCCTTTGCATAGCTATTGAATAATACGCTTTACATATTTTTAGTAATTCAACTGTGTTAAATAAATGCTCTGGGGGAAATAGGGATGAAATGCGATTTGCAGTTTGAATAATATTGTCAATGTCAAAATTCAAGATGGCATGCTCATATCTTCCCATGAAATTATTATAATCTTAGTAAATAAACCAAGTTCAAAAAACCTTTCATCAGAACGATTGTCTGTTGAAAGGGTCTTTTTTTAGTACTTTTCAGTCGGGGCGAGGAGGATGCGGCTATTGCCGATGAACCTCCGACCTCACCATCACGGTCATGGTGTTTTCGTTGCCAAGCATTCAAAGACTTTTGAAGAGTTCAAAGCGTTTTCCCAGAATATGGGGCATACAACCACTGAAGTAACAGATCGATTTTACAGCAAGTTTGCCTGGAATGATGTAAAAGAGATAGTAATGAGAGTTGGGAATCAAGATACACCTTCCTTAGATGTTGATAAAAGATTATTGAAAGAGTTGAGGGAGTTTCAGGAATTTAAGCGTTGGCAGGAATTTAACTCGCAGAAAATTGATCGGGATTAAATTCCTTATGGAAAAATATGGGGGAATTATTTTATTTTCTATCAAAATTAGATATTACTACTTCGATATCACCTCCAGTGGCTATCCGATAACCAACAACAAAAACTTCTCTTTCGTTTGGCTTTACTTTAAAAGAAACCACTTTAATAGGTTCATCATTGGCAGGATCAGAATCTAGATTAAAGAACATGAAGTTGAGATCTTGATCAATTAAGCTCACAAGGATTTTCTGGTTAGTTGGATTATCTAAATTGAAATCCTTTGTTGTAATATCAGAAATTATTGACTCAGAGCGTAAAGGATATATTTTATCTGGATTTTCTTCAATTTTTCGGAAAAGAATGAAGGCCCCATTATCGAGATCAGGTTCCTTTCCATCTAACCCAAAAAAGAACGTTGTCGCCAAGTGTTTTATAAAAAGCTCATTTATCTCAAACATAAAGCTAAGTTCACTCTTATCAGATAATTCGATAAAAACACATCGCGTGATAGAGTTTCCTGCAGAAGTGTATTCAAATCCTAACTCTAATTTGCCGTTAGATTTAGGATAGAAACCAAGAGATTCTAATTCGGTGATTCCTCCGTTTATATCTTTACAGGATTCCCATATAATTTCAGGTTCCTTAGTGGGCGTTATGGTAGGAGGATCTGTTGGAGTGATGGCAGGAGGATCTGTTAGAGTGATAATTGGTGTGAGTGTTATTGGTGGAGGAGGACTAGGTGTTGGGGTAGGGGGGGAAGGTTTTGGAAACACTGCATTTATCATAAATGCAAATAATGCAGAAATTACAGCAGCATTGACAAGGGCATCTCTCCACGTGTTATCTCGTATCTTGTGTAACCCGATAACACAAAGACCATAAAAAATTGCAACAATACTAACAAGCGTTATAGTATTCATTGAGCCTCCCTTTATATTGTGTGGGCTAATTTAGCTCCCAAAAAAGACCCTATCTGTAAAAACACATGCAACAAAAAGGGTCTTTTTTTAGTACTTTCTAGTCGGGGCGAGAGGATTTGAACCTCCGACCTCACCGACCCGAACGGTGCGCGCTAGCCGGACTGCGCCACGCCCCGAACAGAAACAGGTCGCTTCCTAAGAAAGCGCCCCGGCAAAGGGATTTGATTGCCTCGTGATTATATCCCAGAGAATATCCTTATGCAAGATAGTTACATGGCCTCATAGTTACTTCCTCATTAGTCGAGTAGTCGAAAGCGCCCCCCCCATTCCCAATCCCCGATTACCGCTACCCGATCCCTGATTCAACAATCACAAATCTCCAATCCAAAATCTCCCTCCCTGATCCCCTAATTCCTTACTCCTCATTCCTAATTACTAAGTCTCAAACGGCGGAAAGCCCCCCGCCGCGTTTTCATCCA
>JAEOSY010000605.1 GCA_016840125.1 Candidatus Helarchaeota archaeon
ATGCCAAGCTATCTTCTTCGCGGGAATCTTTAATGAATCATTAATTTTTTCGTGACGAAAAGCTTATTTAAAAAGAGATGCAAGGGGAAAATATCCCGTTATGAGTATTTGATCAGGCGTGATGCTTCATTTATGTGTATAGGAAGAGCTGCAGCTAATTCAAAAAATGTTAATCTGAAGATTCTGCCAGGGAATAAATTAAGGATTTCGCTATTTAGAAAGGAGAAAAATAATAGAGCAAAACGTCAGCTCATTCCATTCTCCGCGAATACCTCACAACAAAAGGTCTGGCTTCAGGAAATAGCCCAAGTTGATAAATATACGGTGTGTGTTAAGCGGAAGCTCATCAAAAGTAAGGTTCAATATTATTTTCATGTTACTTATAAAGTTTCCATACCCAAACCTAAATTTGGGTATTCAAATGGCGCGGTGGGGTTAGATCTCAATTATAACTTTGCCGCTTTAACCAATGCGGATAAGTTCGGAAATCTTCTGAGTTATCAGACCATTAAGTTTCGGAACCTCCACTACTATCGAAAAAATAAACAGGTAGATTATGCCAGTTTTAAGCTGGATAAAATCGTTAATTATTGCTTGACTAAACAGAAGGGATTAGTTATTGAAGATCTCGTCTTTGACCAATCCTTCTCCTATAGTAAAAAAAGCAATCGCAAATTATCTAATTTCAGGACCTCCGCACTCGAATTATTGGAGCGAAAGTGCATCCGAAAGGGTGTGGCAATTCGAAAGGTCCATCCGGCCTATACCTCAATTATAGGTAGGCTCAAGTACTCACGATCATATAACTTATCTGGCCATCACTTGGCGAGTTATGTGATAGCTCGAAGAGGTCTAGGGTTCCAGGAACCCCTTCCAGCCTTTCACAAGTGGGTGCTCTCACAAGTCGGGGGCGTTATAAAACCCCGGTTGAAACAGGGCAGTCCCTACCGTGATTGGTCGGTGCTCCATGATCTCTCCAAGCATTGCGGGATAACTTCCTTCAGGCCTCCTGAACTCATCAAAAAAATGATGGATGGCTTGAATCCCTTTCCGGGCGCACAGCCTGATAACCTTAGGGCTGGTCTACCCGCTATTGGATAGATTGATTAGTCAAATAACAAAGAAAATTGTTATAAGGATTAGTAAGGTTTTCTTTCTTGGAAGTGATCAAATGTCAGAGGATGATACTAAAAAATTTATGAAGAAACTGATCACGGTTCTTAGTACTTTATCTGAAACGGTCCAAGCACTTGAGGAGAAAATAAATCAATCGAGTTACCAGATAGAGATGTTAGGCAGACAGGTTGGAAAGGTGGCTGCGAAGATGGATCAGCTGGAGGGCGATATAGACCGGGAATTTGCGACTTTAGAGAAGATGAGTCCCGAACGTCAAATTCGAGGGGAGTTGGAAAAGATGGAGAAGGATGTAAGTAGTATCCCGGATGATCTATTAGATGATGAGTTAAAAAACCTGTTAGATGAGGAGAAAAAGAAAGAGAAAAAATAGAAATTTTATTTAGTATCTTCTAAAAATTTTGCATATTGGACCAAATGAGCAAGTGCCTGAGCGGCAGAAGTGATACTGGGGTAGATAGGGATTTTAGCATCGATAAATAGCTTACGATCCCAGATCCGTCTTGCTTCATGGGCAATTGGGGGAAAAGCGACTAAGACCGGTTTTCCTTTTCTTCGGATTCTTTTAAGGAGGCGCAAGACAGTTTCATAGAATATCTGAGCATATCCTTCTACTCCATGCTGTTCAGGTTGATAGATATAATGATTTGCAAGTTCAATTATGATTGAATCAATATTTGGATCAGTTCCTAAAGTCTCAATGGCAGTTTTTAATGCCTGAATATTGAAGAAACTAGCCGCCAAGTCTAAAGGATTATTGATACTCGTTCCTACATCGTTCACAATATCTTTGAGTTTTTCAAGTGATTCTGGGGTTAATTTAGGAATTTCCAATCCTAATTTACTGCAGATATCGGTATTGACAACAGAGACACCACCCGAAACAGACAGTAAACCGACTTTATTGCTCTTTGGGAGGTGTTTATGATTGAAATTAAACATAATTAAAGTTTCGACAAGCTCTTCAAAAGAATTAACCGGGATTGCACCGGTTTGTCGAAAGATAGAATTCCAAAGTTCATTAGACCCAGACAAAGACCCGGTATGAGAAGCAGCGGCCCGGGCACCTATTTCAGTTTGACCCCCCCTCAAAATAATTACAGGCTTCATTGGCGTTATTTCCTTTAAGATTCGTAGAAATTCGGGACCTTGTTTAATTCCTTCAAGATACAAGCCAATTATTTTTGTTTTTTTATCAGATTTACCGAGATATTCGAGTAATTCTCTTGGTTTTACATCAGCAGCATTTCCAAATGAAATGACTTTTGAGAAATACATTTGGAGAACCTTTCCCCGAAGTCCCATGTTAATTGCCAAACCACCACTTTGGGAGATAAATGCTACACGTCCACTTCGCCGAGTAAAATCTTGACGAAATGATAATCCCGAATCGGGACTATAGACACCCACGCAATTTGGGCCAAGGATTCGAATATCACTTTTTGTTGAATGTTTTAAAATCATTAATTCATTTTCTAGCTCTCTACCTTCTTCTGTTCCTAATTCAGAAAATCCAGAACTGAAAATTGTCACCAATTTTACTTTTTTGAGGATGCACTCTTGTAAAACACTGCGGACATGTCGAGCGGGAACCGCTATAATACAAAAATCAATGTCGGAGGGGACGTTAGCAATTTTATCATAGAACGTTAACCCGAGCGCTGACGTGTATTTTGGATTGATTGGGAATATCTTCCCATGAAAATCCATCGAAACAAGGTTTTTAAGCCAAAACCAATCGTTTCGAGGACTAACTCCCACAACAGCAATGGATTTCGGATGGAAAAGGTCGTCAAATTTGCTTACATCAAAATTGGAAGTCATAACTCTCACATTTTTATTATTTTATGAATTATCGATTGCTTTGGGGGGGATGACGGGTGAAAACGCGGTATTTATCAGACCCCTCCAACTCTACAATAACACGTTTGACTATTGCTTGAATAGGTTGAAGTTTTATGCGGTCTGAGATATTCTTCAAATCCGTGAAGGGTCCTTTTTTCCGCTCCTCGATGATATCCCACATTAACTTTTTTCCAATGCCAGGCAGGAGTTCCAATTGATGCATCCGTGTGGTTAATGGGCGAGATTCATTAAAAAATTTGACAAAGCGCCAGGGTTTTTTCTTAATTATATCCTGAATGACTTCCTGCAATTCGAACTTCGCAGAAGCTGTAAGTTCATTGAAGGAAATGCGCCCTTTAACATGATCAATTGAACTACGAGGACCCTTGCCAATAAAAATCTTATCACGAATTGTGATCTTGGCATTTCTCTTAGGAATCAACTCTAATAAGGTGAAAAAAGTATCACCGATTACTTGGATTATAGGTTCTCGTGCATAGGGAGGTTTTCTATCTTCGGGATGCCCACGCGGCATATGATCTAAGATAATGGCAAATTCCTCGTATTTTTTTCTACCAGCATCCGAAGGTCCGGGAGTACGTCGCCGATCGCCCGGATAATTTCGGCGTCGTCTATCATTAGCCACTTTATACTCACCAATTAAATTTTTAATTTATTTTAAACTTGATTCCCAAGTAGTCCTCCTATTTTACCCTTCAATTCCGAGAAAAGAAGTATGATATTTTTTAATGATTTACTCGTCTTATGTCTTTTCCACATAAGAATTGATAATATCTATTAAATCTCCTTTCTGTTCTTCAGTTAAAGTGACAGGTTCTTTATCTAGGATAATATTTAGCTCAATAGTTGATACTGGAGGGGTTTTTAGGTTCACAGTTTGAATTGCAGCCCGTTCTGATAATCCAAATTTTGTCCTTAGGTCTTCTATTAATTTGAGTGCCTCTTCACGTGGAAATCTACTAAATTTATTGACGTAATCGAGTGTTACCTGCTGCACATAGGATAATTCAACACCAGCTTCAGTAGCTTCTTCCGTCCGTTTTTCTAAAATCTCTTTAACTTCCGCTAAAGTTACTAATTTCTCTTCAAAAATATCTTTAGGCATTCCCTTCACCTGGGGATTGAATTCATTAATTTAATTCTCGGTGCGCAACCTCATATGTTCTGGGCGAGAGATTATGAAGAAATCCTTTTTCCCGACCTTCAATTTAATAATATATGCCCTTCCTCGCTTTTCAATAATAGTCCCTGTTCGCCCCTGGTATTTAAAATGTGGTTGACCTTTGTGAACTGAGGGATCGATGATTATATCAACCTTATTGCCTACTTCGTAATCTACTAAATAACGTCCAAGAGATGGCATACCTTTTTGGCGTACTTTCTTCCGAAAGATGTTTCGGCAATGTCTGCTTTTGTACCCGTGGCTTTTCCGCACCATTTCTATCGCCTTTTTTTACTCTCGCCTTGTGCTTTATTATTTTTATTAAGTTTAAGGGAAATAAAAAGGTTACTAAGTTGTCGATACTAAGTGAGGCTTATAAAATATCGCCTTTTATGTAAGTCGTAGAGGAGTGCTAGGAGTCGAGTGTGTGATTTTTTGAGTTTTTCTTTTAAAATTTCCAAAAGATCTGGGATTACAAAACATTCTTTTTCTAAGCATACGTCTTTGGCGATTTCTAGGACTTTTCGTTCCAATTCGGTAAGTTCTTCTGGACTTTCGCCTTCCCACATAACTGTCATAGGATAAATAAGCGCAGTTGAAAAGCATTCATCCACTAATTCGACGGCGGTTTGAAATGGACTAATATCGTTATTCCAATCGAGAATAGTACCCGCATACTTGTTTTCAAACTTTTTTACGAAAACTGTTAGCGCATCTTCGATAAAAGAAGAAGGCTTTTCACGACACATTACGATTCCACGCACTTTTTTTCCATCATAAATGATGATTTGATATTTTTCATATTCAAGACGTCGGAGCTTCCCTCGTACGCCGATTGATGTCCCCAAAATATTAATTGCATCTAAGAGACCTGAGAGGAGTGAGGCATCCAAGTGTTCATAACCGAATGTTTGAGAAAACATGGATATTCCACCTCTCTTATAAATGGCTAAAATATGAGAGAGATTCGTAAGGTCGCCGATCTGAGATGATAATTGAGCTGCACTCCACTTGCGACTGTCTCGCCCTCGAAAAGCCTTCAAATATATGAAAAGAATAACAGTTACAACTATAGCTACAAGCAATATGAGCCAGCTTAAAAGATCTGGTTGAATTGTTGCTCAAACTCCTATTAAGTTGAGATAGGTATTAATTAATAAATCAAATATTTACTTATCTTTGATGAATCCTTAAACAAAAATCTATCTAATATTCAAAAACCGGATGCTTCGTAGAAATAGTGACATAAGTTGAATGGTAAGATAAGTTCTATTTAAGCTGAAATTTTAAGTTCAAGCCCTTATGATTACTTATTAGTTATAGATTAGGAATTTTGTGAGAATAAGTTGGATACTGAAAAGCTAGAATTTTCAAATGAATCAATTGCATCAATAGCTCAGAAAGCTAGACAGGTATTATCTAAGTATAGTTTGTGTAATAGTTGTTTAGGCAGGCAATTTGCCCTTTTAGGGCATGATACCTCGAATGTTAAAAGAGGTGAAGCTCTTAAATTATATCTTACACTCGTTGGAAGTGAGCTTAAACAATTAGAGCAGTCTAATTCAGCAAATGAGCTATTAAAGCAACTTGCACTCCAAGGAGGTTTCCAACCTGCTATCAGTACCTTACAGAAATTAGGAATCTTCATTGAAGAGACTAAGCCTTGCTCTATCTGCGGAGGACTTATGGAAAGATTTGATGAATTCAAGGTATTAATTGAAAAAGAACTAAAAAAAATTGAATATAAAACTTTTCTGATAGGTTCAAAGATTCCAGCACGAATTATAGATCGCGAGGATGGATTAAGAGGAGAATTTAAACTTAAATATGGTGAATCAATCAAAGGGGAGTTGAATCGAGAGATAGGGAAACGATTACAATCGACTGATAAAGTTGTTGATTTCGAGGCCCCAGATGTTGTAGCGATTATTATCCCGGTTACTGAGAGGGTTGAACTTAATATTAATCCGCTTTTTATTTCGGGGCGATATCGAAAATTAAAGAGAGGTATATCACAGACTAAATGGATCTGTTGGAGTTGTGAGGGGAAGGGTTGTGAAGAGTGTAACGGAAAAGGGTTGAGATATGAACATTCCGTTGAAGTTTTCATTGCGGAGCCAATTTTCAAGGCATCGCTTGGTAAAGAATATAGTTTTCATGGAGCTGGTCGAGAGGATATTGATGCCCGTATGCTTGGAACTGGAAGGCCTTTTGTTGTTGAAATTAAAGAGCCTTCAAAACGATTTTTGGATTTAAAGGCTTTAGAAACAGAAATTAATACGAAAGCAGACGGAAATATCGAAGTATTAGATTTAGCCTGGTCGGATCGAGGGACGATTCGGAGTTTAAAGGCCCAATCACAAATTACAGAAAAAACCTACCGTATGTTAGTAGAAATCCATGATGAAGTCAATCTAGACGCCATTAAGCAAGCGGATGATGCATTAACCGGAACGTTGATTCAACAAAAAACACCACAGCGGGTTCTTCATCGCAGGGCGGATAAAATACGCCAAAAAATGGTGTATCAATTTGAAACCACACCTAAAGAATCCAAAAAATTAGAGATTCTTGTGCGTTGCCAGGGCGGGTGTTATGTTAAGGAGTTAGTAACTGGGGATGAGGGTCGTACACAACCAAATTTAAGTGAACTACTCAAAACCGATATAGTTGTGTTAGAATTAGATGTCACTAATGTGGATTCTTGAGGGACGCACAATAAATCTTACACGAAAGCAATTACTATCGAAGACAAAACGCATCCTTTCGGACTATAATTTACGAGCTTTTAAGAGCTACTCCCAAAATTTCGTTATAGAACCCAAATTGATCCAATGGCATCTCCAATATTCTGATTTAACTAAAAGTGACGTAGTTGTTGAAATTGGTGCGGGATTAGGGACACTTACTAAGGCTATCGCTGAAAAAGTCAAAAAGGTCATTGCAGTAGAGATAGATCCAAAATTCATTAAAATTCTAGAAAAGGAATTAGAATCCTATGGGAATATTGAGATAATTGAAGGAGATATTTTACAAATAGAGCCAAAAATTTTTGATAATCGGAAGATATTATCCAATACCCCTTATAAAATTTCATCGCCATTAACTTTCAAAATAATTCAGTCATCATACCTTCACGCAGTGATGAGTTATCAAAAGGAATTTGCAGAACGGATGATTGCGCCCCCTGGTTCTAGAAATTATGGGCGTATTACCCTTGGGGTAAATTTTTATGCGAATCTAGAACTCTTGAAGGTGGTTCCAAGAGATTTTTTTTATCCAATACCAAAAGTTGATTCGGCTTTAGTACGGTTGAACCCCTGTGACCCACCCTTTCAACTAGCGGATGAGAGCGATTTTTTTGAGTTTGTGCGGCATCTCTTCTCCTTTCGTAAGAAGACCATTAGACGTGCCTTAAATCTCTTTTTCAAACAGAAAGATATTGAAAAGAGTAATTTGACAGAATTTATTAAGTCTTCCTTTGCGGATGAACGCGTTTTCCGATTATCGCTTCAGAAATTTCACGAGTTGTACCAATTCATTAAAGAAATAAAGGAAGATTAGAAGTGGGAATGAATATAGAATATTACGGTCTTAAGTTAAAGATTGAGGAAGGAGTTTATAAGCCAAGCGATGATACTTATCTCTTAGCTGAAAATCTAAAGGTAAAAACGGGGGATATAGTTTTAGAAATTGGGACTGGTAGTGGATTAATCAGTTTAATTGCAGCAAAAAAAGCAGAAAAAGTTGTAGCCACGGATATATCACCGCTTGCCATTGAACTAGCGCGATATAACATTGAATTAAATAGTTTAGTTGAAAAAATTGAAGTAAGGCAGGGAAATCTATTTGATCCAATTCGTGAAGGAGAAAATTTCGATATTATTCTCTTCAATCCACCATATCTGCCTGAAGATCCTAGCTCCGAGCAAAAGGTTCAGGATTGGGATGAAAAAACATGGAATGGTGGTCGATATGGCCGGAAATTTATTGATCCTTTTATTAAGGAGTGTAAAAGATTTCTTAAAAAAAGCGGGGGAGTGCAAATGATCCAATCCAGTCTGTCAAATATAGATAAAACCCGGTCCAGCTTCGAAAGCTTGGGATTTCTAGTGGAAATCAACACACAAGCTTCCTTTTTTTTCGAAAAAATTGTGCTGGTAAATGCATGGCTGAAATGAAGCCGGTGAATAAAATCATGACCATTCGGGCCAAGATGGGTCCCCGGAAGAGGTGTCCTCATAAGTAGGTTCTTCGCTACGTGGTGCCTCTTTTGGTTTTTTACTATCCTTAAGCCAAAGGAAAATATAAACTAGACAAATCCCAACAATACTAAGCACAGAGATAATAATAATAATCTCGTACAAAGTCCAAGTATGTATAAATCCAATGAAAGTGAGCGGGGAATCTGAGAGGAGAATGTATGGTACATCCCCAATATCTTGTAAGCCATCAGCCTCGACGTATAAAGAATAATTTCCTGCTGAGAGATCATATGTAAGATGTTCAACATTATTCACGGTACTATTTGCATAATCTATGGGAGAGCCAGTCGCGTTTTCGAGCCGGATATCGAGGTTTGCAAGATCGCTGTAATAAATATAAGTAAAATCAGTTGAAGCCTCGCGGTTCCAGACAAGGGTTGTATTTATTATCTGAGAGGTGTTAAGTGTGAGGCGATATTCAGCAATGCTATGGGACGGAGTTAATGTCTGGACTGAGAAGTTTCCGGTTTGGAGGAAATTCCAGACCGCGCCCATATCCACTGCACCATACCCCCAGAGAGGATCAGGTCCGACGGTTCCTTTGTCATACGCAGTGTGAAGGAGCATTCCCTTCGTAATGAGTGCGTGATTTGAACTGAGGGAGGAATAATGTAATTTAAGGTATTGCAAAAGGAGAGCTGCAGCTCCAGCAACGTGGGGGGCAGCCATGCTTGTTCCGGTCTTTGAAACGAAGTCAGGGTTGGCACCTTCCCAAATATCGTTACAAGACATGATAGTCTCCCCCGGTGCAGTAATATCTGGTTTTATGCGTCCATCATCAGTGGGTCCCCGACTACTTGATGGAGTAAGTGTCCAACCACTAGGATTTAGATTGCTATTATCATCAAGATTTCCAACCGAAATGCAGTTTAATGCATCCCCCGGCACTTCTATTCCTGAGGCGCCAATATTACCTGCAGCATTTACCCATACAACATTATACGCAGAGACAACAGCATCTACGAATTTTGAAATAGAAGAATCCCCATCGTCGGGTATAGAGGAAGTACCCGCTGAAAGGTTAATAACATCAATAGAGGCATTCGTTAATGCCCATTCAATACCATTAATTAATTGGGTGGTATCTCCACTTCCACCAGTATCCATAATTTTAACATTGACAAGAGATACATTTGTAGCAATTCCATGGTAAGTACTATCATCACTTGCAATTATGCCAGCGACATGGGTTCCATGACCATCAAGATCATCAGCGGGCTCCCCAGTAACGAAACTCTTCTCACTTATCACTTTCCCTAGGAGGTTAGGATGCATTTTATCAATACCCGTATCGCAGACTGCTACCACAACACCGGAACCGTTATACGTATAATCCCAACCAGGTGAAGTTGTGTTTGTTACGATAGGTTGACCGTAACTCAGGGTCAGTGTTAATTGGTAATTAGGTTCAATTCGAGCAATTTGCGGTGATTGAACTAACGTATCTAACGCTCTAAGGGGTATTTCTGCGAGGATAGCATTAAGAACAACAAAGTTTTGAAGAATTTTACCATCTACTGACTCAATTAAGGCCCCTATACTATCTTGCGTTGGTAGAATCCTTTTTTGGGTTTCAGCGTATATGGTTCTTCGTAGTTCAACTTTATCATCAGTAATGAGTCCGACTCTGGTTTGTTCAGCAATCGTTTTGGTGGGCTGGTCTCGTAGAACAATGAAACACGTAATGCTTTCGGCTAGATCCTGTGTTTTTAGGAGATTTTGAAATTTGAGGGAGACTTTTTCCTGAATAAGATTCAGTGTTGGAGTTGAATCCGGGATAAAAATAGATTCGTCGGTCATTATATGATTGTTGAGGGGAATTGGGGAATAATGACTTGAGGATTTCATATGGACTTCTAAAAATAAAAATGATGGGGTGAGAAACAACAAAATACATAAGCCTAAAAGGACTTTTTGCTTCAATTTTTCCATGGAAAGCTTCCTAATATGAAACTTTTGTTAATACACATCCTTTTAATTACAGGTTTTTCTCTATATATTTATTTTTTGAAAATACTCCACTACGAACACCTTTTAAAAAAAGAAACCATAATAAAGAAATTTTCCTTAGTTGTTTTAGGTATGGTATTCAAGAACTTCCAACACAACTTACGGATATTCTCCTTTTCGCTAAAGATGGCGTTACGCAGTATGCGCTATCGCTCATTTAGGACGATGTTGACCGTGCTGGGAATCTCGATTGGTATCATGACGTTCGTTGCCCTAATGAGTGTTGGTGTAGGGATGGAGGCGCAGGTATCCAGCTTGGTTACTCAGATGATGGGCGGAGGACTCATGGTATCATCTCAGGTCTCCTCAACGAGACCCTCGGTGCCAGGAGAGGTTGGAGATCAGTTAAGACAGATTGAAGGGATAAATGGTTGTGTGGGTGTGATTGAAGATTTTGTTCAAGCACAAGGAGAATTCTTAAGCTTAGCGGGTGTTGAACCAGACAAATTATCAGAAGCATTTAGTGTTACAATTGTGGAAGGACATGATCTAGAATGGGCTATAGCGAATGGAATAGCTAATCCCGCACTCATTGATGAAACGGCGAGAGAGATTTTAGGATATGATATAAATGATACAATAATTGTGTCAGGGATGATGTCTGGGGCCATCTATGAGTTTGAGATCGTGGGCATCACTTCTGCGCTTCAAATTGATCTTTCCTTTATTATGGCAGGATTCGCTTATACATCTCTGGATGTGATGCAGGAATTGATGTCTACTACGAACGTGCAGTATTTCATGTGTACGGTAGCAGAAGGGTACGATATGGACGTATTAGCTGAAACAATCCGAAACGCCTATCCTGAAGCAAGTGTCACCACCAGTGCTGATATACTTGCCATGTCAGATCAGATAATGAGTATGATATTCGCTGTGCTCTTCGCTATTGGGTCCATTAGTCTGTTAGTAGGGGCCCTCATGATTACAAATACGACCATGATGAGCGTGTTAGAGCGGACTAGGGAAATTGGCATTGTTAAATCCATCGGGGGGAAACGATCCCATGTCCTCACGATTTTTATTACAGAAGCAGTTATGATTTCATCGATAGGGGGAATTTTAGGGTGTGTGCTTTCGCTGATAGCGGTTACCGGATTAACTGGTATTGTTTACGGGATGTATGGCTTTCCCCTAGCCTATAGTCTCGAAGCTTGGATTTTTCTAAGCGGTCTAGCAATGGCGGCGGGGATTGGTGCTATAGCGGGAGCATTTCCATCGTGGCGGGCTGCTAGTGTGAAGCCAGTTGAAGCCCTGCGCTATGAATGATTAGAGTTCTTGTTCCTCTTTTTGAAAAAATTTCAGAGAATAACATCCGTCCGAGTGATCAAATAGCCCTCGATGTGATCGCATATGATTTATTGTATCGAGAACAATACAAACTATCCCCATCCCTACATAAAACCAAAAAACTATCCAAAACCAACCCATAGTATTTGTAATGAGCCAAGCGATTACCCCACCTAGTGGCGCAATGAGAATTATGGAACATACACCTAAAAACCAGGTATGCAACCACTTGTTGTGCATACTTATTTTTATTACTTAACACATTTATAAAATGTGAGATGGTTTGAATCCATGATTGGTGAAGTTAAGTGCCTGTAAATTTATCCCCAGAAGCAATAGCTGCGCGGCAAAGGTATATGGATGCCAGTTCTTTAGAGGAACAAATAAGAACCCTTCGAGAGTACATTGCGGCCGTCCCCAAACATAAAGGCACCGAGAATTTACTCTATAATTTGAAAAAAAGACTTTCAAAATTACTATTTGAACAGGAGAAAAAGTTAGAAAAGGTAAAGAAGGGAAGGAGTTCAGCAGTTTCGCCCTTTAGTATAAAAAAAGAGGGTGCAGGGCAAGTAGTTATAATAGGTACAACTAATTCAGGGAAGAGTTCCTTATTAACAACATTAACGAATGTTGAAACCGAGATTGCGGATTACAACTTTACAACCCAATTACCAGTTATTGGTATGATGGATTATGAGGATATCCTCATTCAGATGGTGGAATTACCTGCCATTTTTGAGCACATGAATGGAAAAGGAGGCAATGGAAGGCAGATCTTAAGTGCAATTCGCAACTCTGACGCGGTTATTCTTATCATAGATCTTTCCACTGATCCGCTTCCACAAATGAATTTAATCCTAAGTGAGTTAGAATCCGCTAATATTCGATTGAATATACGAAAATTACCCGTTAGTATTATGAAAACGGGCGAAGGAGGAATCGTTGTGACCTTCCAAGGGACTCGAATCGAGAGTAACCGTAAAGACATAGTTGAATTATTACAAGAACGTAAAATACACAACGCGATCGTAAAAATCGCGGATAATTGTACCCGGGCGGATGTCCTTGATGCACTCAATGCTAATATAGCAAACAAAAAAGCAATTCTCGTCGCGAATAAGGGGGATCTTGAGGGATCCAAAAAGAATTTTAAAAAATTAACCAAAGGGTACGCACAGAAATTCACTATTTTGGCCATGTCAATGGTGAAAAAGATAGGGGTTCTCAGCTTGAAATCGAAAATTTATAAACAATTAGAAGTGATTCGTATTTATACAAAGGAACCTGGTAAAGCTCCCTCTCCCAAAGCCATTGTACTACCGAAGGGATCCGTGGTAGAAGATGTAGCGAAAAAGTTACACAAGTTATTCTTTTCCAGTTTCAAATATGCGCGAATTATGCGCCCTCATCCAAAAATAAAGAAAAAATTTACGCGAAAACAAGTGGGGTTGAATTATGAACTCCAGGATTGCGATATTGTTCAATTCTATACTTAGTTGTCTTTAAATGTTGTTTTTCAAATAGGGTGATCGAAATGACGAAAATAAAAGAATTGCGGATTAAAAAATTGGATGTTCACAAGTTGCTGGATTGGGTTGAGGAAAATGAACCTATTGAAGCCTGTGCTTTGCTAATAGGAACAATAAAAATGAACATTGCATACGTTGATGAAGTGGTCTTAACTCCTAATGATAAACCATCTTTAGCCGAATTTTCGATAGATGCGGAGTTATTATATAAAGTTTATGAGGATGCCAAGGATAAAAATAAAAAACTGGTGAGTATCTTCCATTCCCATCCGATAGGTTCGATTCCAAGCTTTACTGATGAAGCTTATATGAAATACAACTCACACGCGGTTTGGCTCATTAGGGGGTACCCAAGAACTGAACCCATGCGAGGTTATCAATGGGTAGCGAACAAAATAGTGGAAGTTAAAGTAACAATTATGTGAAAAAGAATTCAGTAAAAATTTGTAAAAAATTCAAAACGCAAATATATGAATGTCTTATTTTATAAGTATAAAGCAAATTTGTGATATTAAATTTGTATGATTGGTGAAACGTAAGATGATTGACATTGTTGGCGGCTTTAATGCAGTCTTCGACTTTTTTGGGCAACATATCAGCACAATGTTACTTATCGGCGGATTTTTTGCAGGATTTTACTTTATTTACTGGTTCTTCAGAGGAAGTCCAAGTGAAGCTGAAAAAACCCCAACTAGCTTAAAGGTGATGACCTATCTAGGGGTGTTAGCTGGGATTTGTATTCTCGGTGGCAGCGTAAATGATTGGGGGCTATCGTATTACCATTGGTTTACCTGCACTATAGGTATAATTGTAGGACTTGCATTGATTTTAAGGCCTATAAAAGATATTCCATGGGCAGCTGTAATTGGAGTAATCGCTGGAGCAATTGTAGTCTTTATCTCTGCTAGTTACTTAGAGTTTATGGTCGATGGATTCGCATCTTTACTCGGCATTGATCCTTATTGGATACTGATTATTTTATTCATATTGATACTTCTACTAACCTATATGGCCTTTAAATTGATAGAAGACCTCGGTAGGCTTCTTGGTAAAATCTTATCCTCACGACCTTCAAGTGCAGTCATTATGATAATCTGTGCTGCAGAGGCAATTTGTGCGTACTTGGGTACACCAGCGGATCCGTTCTCTCTTTGGAGATTATTTGGCGGAGCCTAATCCTTTTATTTTTTTTTTATTGAATATAATTGCTCTAAATCTTCTTTGAGATCTATATCTAAGGCAAAAGCAGGTTTCTCTAGGATGATATAAGGGAGTTTCTGCTTTGAAATAGTATCGAGATTTTTCTGGAAGCTATTGGGACCATACCATACTTTTACCAAATTTGGGGGTCTTAGGTAAAAAGCATTAGTTCCATCTCGACGTTGTGATGGGACAAGAACAATAGGAAATTTATTTTTTCCCATTTTTATTAATTCATCGATATCATCAGAAGAAACTAAAGGAATATCTGCGGGGATAATCAGGATTGAAGAAATTTGCTTAGATGCACACCAATCTATAGCTAGTTGCACTGCTTGATTCGTTCCATTTGAGGCATACTCAACCAGATATTCAAGATTTGATAAATTCCATTTTTTGGTAATTTCAATAATTTTGGAATCAGGAGTAACAAGTAGGGTGTGATTGGAAAGCTGTGCCTTAGCCGTAGCATTTAAAACATTTTTCAACAAGGTTAGGATTAATGCTTTTCGCTGCTGAGAGGTTAAGAATGATTCAAGACGCTTCTTACCATCCTTCAAGGATTTTATCGGGATGATTGTGCAGTGCATTGAGTTAATCATGTGTTGAGGTCTATAAAAATCTATTATTTGGATTATCCTTAAAACAACAATTAGAAGCCATAAGGAATCCAGTCTTATGATTAAGGGGAAAATACAAAAAAAGGAGAAAAATTGGAATTAATTTTTTATCAGAACTTACATGTGTCAAAGAAATCGCATTCAATGCAATCAAAACGTGTTTTTCTGAATGTCCTCCCATCTTGATAGCATACAGGAGGTGCCGTTACCGAAATTGGCTGTGGTCTCGTCAAATCGTTCAAAATATTATCAATGTTAATGTTTTCTTTCGCGCTTACCACTAACCAAACACCTAACGTTAAGTATGTATCATCCTAGTTTATTTTGGTTTTGTACTAAAAAACTAGAAAACATAAAAATTCTATAAAACAAGAGCGCCAATAAAACTTAACTAGGGGGATTGATCCGAAAGTTTGTAAAGTTCTTGCATAGTATTTTTGGCTAAACTAACTTTATCTTCCAAGGTGCGCATGATAGTATTAGTCACAACGGCGGTTATGTCCAGATCCTCGATTTGCGGTTTGAGTTCGGCGTCGACCGTATCGATGACTAGAGTTTTTAAAAACGTAGCATAGTATTTGGCAACTCCATAGGCTGATACGTCAATATTGAATGCGCGCATGAGCTTGTCTGCCGGTCCCTTTATCGGAGCGCCCCCTAGAATAGGGCTAATCCCAACTACGGGGATTTCTTTTAGTGCAGGGAGAATACCAGCAACTTTTAAGATAGGTTGAATACTGACGATAGGATTACTGGGGCAAATAATTGCACCCTCTGCTTTTTTGATTGTGTCGAGTAGACCCTTTGGCGGAGAAGCATCCTTGATACCTTCAAAAAAGACATCTTTCACTACAGCGCTCTTTTGATGGCGCACAAAATAGTCCTGAAAATCTAGGATACCATTTTCCGTAACTACTCGAGTATTGACCTTTTGATTTGTCATGGGGACAACATTAACTTCAATCTCCAAAAAGTTACAAAGTAACCGGGTGATTTCGGCAAGTGAGATCCCTCGCCGGAGCAGGTGGGTCCGTATAATATGGGTGGCGATATCTTGATCCCCCAGTTTGAACCAAGGTTCATTTCCATATTTTTCTAACATGGATAAACAATTAAAAGAATCGTCCCGGATCCCCCATCCTTGGGGTTGGTTTGCAATTCCAGCCAAATTATACATGATCGTATCGAGATCAGGGCATATATAGAGCCCAAATAAGTATAGATCATCCCCTGTATTGACAATCACTGTTAGATCCTTTGGATCAATAACCTCTACTAAGCCTTCCAAGAATCGGGCGGCACCAACACCGCCAGCTAGCGCTACTATCATCTTGACCTCAACGGTCTAAATATGTTGTAAAGGTTTATTAAAATTTTGAAATTTCAATTCATTCAAGAATGAGGACGAGATCCTCTAGTAGTTTGTGTTTTATAGGTGGAGGTGTCTCATCTGGAATTCCTAAGGTAATAAAAGCTTGGGGAATATAGGAGGCAGGCAGATTTAATATTGTCTTTACAATATCAGGACAAAAAAGAGGTGCGCAATACCAATTGGCGCCTAGCCCCTTCGCGTGAGCAAGTAAAAGTAAGTTTTGCAATGTATTTGCAACCGATTGGACGCCCATGATCAATTCAGCTTGATTTCGTTCAGCATTTGAATATTTGTCCATATCCTCCATCGTTAAGCAAGCTAGAATTAAAACAGGAGCCCGCAAGAACCTACTGTTTGATGTATCAATTATTTTATCAATTTTGGATTCAGATACTCCATCATCTCTCAAATCACTTTCGTAACGTGTGGCCATCGCCTTGATAAGAGCTTGCTTTAATAATGGATTTATTAAGAGAATAAACCGATAAGGTTGGGCGTTATGAGCATTGGCGGCATAACGACAAATATCTAAGAGTTCAAGAATCTGATCCTTTGAAATCGCTTGAGGTTTATATTTCCGTATGCTACGGCGGGTTTGAAGCACTTCTAAAAACTCAGGCATACTGACATACATCCCAGATAAACATGTTGTATTAATCTATATTTCCCAGCTTTCCTGAAAATAATTAGTGAGATAGTTTGGGAATCTTCTCGTCGCGAGCTCATCATCAATTAATTCTCAGATTGGAGCGGCGGAATCATCTTCCAAAATCTACCTCAACATTATTAGATCGATGGCTTCATTTAGTTTTTTCGGCGGGAATCCGAAAATTTTTTATCCTATAGGCTCAAGAAAACTCGCCGCTTTAGGGGCGAGATGAATTGAGTCTTTCATGACGAGTTGTGATGATCTAGCAGTCATTCGCACCATTTCGGTAAGTTTTGGAATGGATTTCATTACTTGCTTGCTCCCTTTAATGTCCATGAGGATGGCATACCCCGTTGACATCCGCCCCTTGATGAAGTACTCCTGATCCTTGTATTTCACCTTGTCAAATTTGTGAAATCCCCTTACCTTCCCCGTAGGGATTCGCTGCTGGCTGCGTACTCATTTTGTCTGCTGGTAATCACCGCGTGGAACACAGTTCCGTTAATGCCTCTATAAACTTATAGATAATTGACCTCAAAAAAAAGCAAAATCAAAACAGATATAGAAAAAATTTTTATTATAACGTTATTTTATTGATTTATCTCTCACGAGAACTATTTATACGCAGGGCGTTGAGTAAAAATGACAAAATCAGCATACAAGTACATGGCGGAAACGTGGAAAAGTTCGCCAACCGCCGAGATTAAGCAACTTATGTGGCAAAGATTAATTGCA
>JAEOSY010000606.1 GCA_016840125.1 Candidatus Helarchaeota archaeon
AGATATTTGTTTCTGCTCTTCTAAATGACGCTTTTCTTGTTCTTCCTCTATTTTAGCCAAGACCTCATTTAAAGGGACAGCTTTATATTTGGACGCCCGAGGCTTAGCGGGAACATCCACATATCCTTTATCATTCAAGCGATTTAACATTGTGTAAACTATATACCTATCGATACCCGTATCCTTGCTGATATCACTTCCACCCGAAGGACCATGAGTGATCAATGCTAGATACACATCTCTTTCTTTTTTTTTCAGCGGTAACCGATCTAGTATCGCTATAAGGTCGTCATCTTGTGACAAGATCATCCCTTATGGAAAATACCAACTTTTATATGGATTAGTAGACAATTTGTTTACTAATAATACATTAGTATACTAATTTAAACTTTTATAGGTTTAGGGTGTTTTTGTTATGGCTGCAGCTCCCGGCGCTGTCACGGTCCAGAAGGGCGTGGCTTGGAAAACTATTTTAATTATCGTTTTATTAATCGCAGGATTATCAATTCTGGCAGCATTGCCATTATCCTTTTTCTTTAATGGGAATATGGGGAATTGGTTTGGAAATGTCCCATTAGGTGTTATGCCTCCGATTGACCCGCCCGACATTCCACCCCCACCCCCGCCTGAAGGCGAGTGGCAAATCCCTGATATTAGTATGAATGGTTCATTACCCGATGGCTGGGAGAATTGGACCTTACCAGATGGGTTCACATTACCGGATGGCTTCAATGGGAGTCTCCCGGAGGGGGAAATCCCCTGGTGGCTGGCAGCTGGTGCCGTCGCGGGTGCAATGCTCACAGGAAATGGTACACTTCCTGGTGGCGGCGAGATTGGAGGACTGCCAGGCATGGGCGGTAATATGGGTGGTGGACTTGGTCCTTTTGGATCCGGGACGACAGTAGTCTATGTAAGTACCGGTCAACCATGGAGTTATTGGAGGTTAGGTGCGTACGATTATTTCGAAGGAACTTATTGGTTAATAACAGATAATGCCACAAGCTCCTATACTACAGATAGCACTCCCGGCACTACTTATACAGTAGTTATACAAACCACGTTTACACAAGCGGGGTATGGAACTTTACCATTGCCCAGTCTCTGGAATCGCCCCATGATTAGGCCGGGGTTGCAAGTTTTTGATCTGACATGGTCCCCAGCAATTAATGTGACCTGGACATTATTGGAGGATCAGTATGGTACTATCCATTGGAATGCCTCAATTGGGATTCCAGGCACATACTTCATTACCTATGATGTTACTTTTGATAATACAGTGAGTGTGGGAGGCATCGAATCGAATGTATATTCGCAATCACCAATGACTTCTTCAACGATAGCTCCTCCGGATGGGTATGATTATCTACAAGCACCGGATTTGTCAGCCTATCCTCAGGTTGTGGCAGATATGCAAGCATTGGCTAATAATCCCGCCCTTGCCTCGAATAATACCCTAGA
Organism: Candidatus Helarchaeota archaeon; assembly: GCA_016840125.1. The sequence goes on from JAEOSY010000606.1 coordinate 1,459, forward strand.
AGTGGCACTAGCGGTTATGGAATACTTTAAAACACGGTGGTACTGGACTCCAGCGCGAACTATTATCCCTGGGGCTGAGTTCGACCCCGGCTTTCTCATCAACAATGGATATGGGGTTTCTCACGACTTCGCCTCGAATTATGTGATGTATTTACGGTCTCTGAATATCTCGGCGCGATTGATCTGGGGTGGCGTGGGTTATCAAGATCTTTCCCCGATCCCAGGATTCCGTAAACTCTCTCATAGCCATTTCTGGGCGGAAGTGTGGATTCCTAACGCAACTAATACGGGTGGGGAATGGTTACAAATTGATCCCTCTCCACTCCCCCCAGTCATGTGGCAACCAGATCTGTCCACTGAACCCCCAGGTCCTCTGATTCAGATAGATCCAAGAAGAAGCGATGCACGGGTAGAAACTTCGCACTATACAATGTTCCTTACATCCAGTGTCTCACCTGATATCCCCCAAAACCGCCTTACCGATACATTTGATTTCACTGCATCTCTCACCCGAGATGGTCAGGTGATTACCGAGACATGGTTGAAGGACCAAGTTAATTACACGTTTGCAGATGTAACAGATAATATAGTTTTGGGAACCACAACGGGTACGTATGCCAATCATAATTTCAGTGCTACTGCCACCGCAGGACCACATCGATTCAATGCATCCTTTTTCGCAGTTCAAAATGAGACAATCGTAACCTGTAATGGGACAACAAATATTGGCATAATCTCCCTCAATCCAAATTCAATACTGAGAGGATCAGGAGATGAGTTTTATGTGAATGCAAATATCTCTGATGCTTCGAATGGCAACCCAATAGCTGACGTTGAGCTGCAGGGACATATCATTGAAATAAATGAGAATTTGACCGATAACTTCGGGCAGCAATTGACGGACCAGAATGGCGAGGTGTATTCCAGCTATAGCTTCCCGAGCACCCAGTCGGAGGGAGTCTATAATTTCACAATGCGATTTAATGGCACCTATATAGTCGACTATCCAGATCCCTATCCGGATTATCGGGTGACAGTTCCAGGGAGCGCTTCGCAAAGTCCAAACGAAACGATAATCGTGACAGCGACGCTCTATCTTAACCTCACAAGCCTGAGCAATCCAATTCTGCCTCGCGCACATAATGTTGAATTCAGTGGGTACCTCACCTTTGATAATCTCACAGGTATTTCTGGGGGTGTGGTTACCGTCTGGTTAGCAAATTCTACGGGAACCTATAATATTTGTGCGGATGCTGCTGATGCAAGTGGATTTTACCAGGGATTTTATAATATTCAAGAAGCCTATAATGATGTTGCAGACAATAACGATGTACGAATTTGGGCTAATTTTACAGCAGTTTATGGGAATGCTACAACTAATCCTAGTACAACTTACAATATACGATGCACAAATCAGACTAATATTACACTTAATACAGATTTAGGAGGTTATCCTTATGTCAATCGTGGTTCGACCTCAATTCATGTGTGGGGATCACTGACCGATCAGCTCGGGGTGGCTAGTACTGCAGGACAGGAAGTGACCATTTTCATCTTTGAAACCATGCAGTTTATAACAAATGTCACAACGGATTCAAGTGGTAATTACGATACTTATATCCAGATTCCTACCTCGCATCCATTGGGCGTTTATAATCTCTCAGCAGGCTTCGCAGGTACATGGTATTTTGGTGCAAATAGTATCTACGTTTCACCAAGCCAAAGCTTGGCTCCATGGAACTCGTCCTTTGAGACCATTATCGTAGCTTCAACATTTTTAACTAAAGACACAAATCCGTCCAATATAGGAAGGAATGTAGCACCGGATCCCATCATTGCAGGAGACCCTGTAAATGTTTCAGGATATCTTCTCTTTGAGAACGGGACTGGTTTCGCCTCTCAATTAGTTGATGGATGGTGGATTGAGCTAGATGGCACGGAAACGTACATGGGTAACGGTACTACAGATTCCTTAGGCTTTTATTCCATAATTTATATTACCAGCGTCACTCAACCTATGAATGTTAATATAAAGGTGAATTATACTGCAGGTTCGCTGCTAACTAGCTTTCTTTTAAATGCCTCAGCGGCTGTGGATCCTGATGTGGTGTGGGCGGTAAACGTTTCAATTAATTCAGTTGCACCCTATGAAGTACTTAGAGGTCAGACCCTAGTTTTTATTCAAGGGCAAATTGTGGAAAAACATGGTTATAGTGTCCCAAATGAACAAATGTACATAACATTCAATAACGCAACGGTTCGAGATCAAAATAGTATTCTTGTAGCAAATACTACGGACGCTACAGGAAATTTCCAAGCAAGTTTTGTGCTTCCAAATAATTATCCCCTAAATAATTACACAGTAGGCGCTGATTTCACCAATACTTCATTCATTCTTAATAGCGTACAGCCAGATTACGTTGAAGTGAATACCACCACACAAGTTGTGGGATTAACCATAGATAGAACGGGATTAGTAAATGAGAATATTACACTTTCAGGGAGACTTGTTGATAATTTGGGGCAAAACATGGCAGGAATTATCAATATCACAATAGATCATACCAGTTATAGTTATAATTGGACACAGTATGTTACCGGTAGCTTTGCTTTACCAATGTACCTAGATGACTTTTACGTTGATCCTGGAGACCATACCTTTTCAATATTCCATAATGGATCGGACCTGACTAATCCTTCGAATATTGCCCAAATTGTGTGGAATGTTCCGGAAGGGGCTGATTTAGTAATCTCCACTATTGCAGGTAAGTCGGATCTCACCAATCTTACACTGAATGGAGGATCTGTTGTTACAATTGTAGGGATCCTTGATGATAACGCGTCCATCTCGGCAATCCGCAACAGGTTAGTGAATATCTACTATAATAGCACATTACTTGGATCAGGCAGCACTGATTCAGCTGGACAATATAGCATCGATATTCAGCTCCCGGCGATCGCGGGAAATACCTCAATTTATGCTACTTTTACAGCAAATGGTTCAATCTTCATTTCTCAGAATATATCTGTTAATGTAATAATACCCCCAGGTCTCGGGGATTATTTCCTCGAGTATTTACCTTGGATTATCGGTATCATAGCAGGTATTATTAGCGTCGTATTAGCACGTTCCTTATTGATGAGACGTAAAAAAGTCGCGAAAGAGAAACTGAGGAAATTTAAAGGAATTGATTTTGATGGCTTAAAAGTTCAACTAGAGGCCCTTTATGAGGGAAAACGGTACAAAGAAGGGATAATTTATGCGTATTATTCCTTTTTGAAGTTAATGCAAACGTATTTTGATAGCCCTAAACCACCCCATCAAACGGCTCGCGATTATGCAATGAAAGTTGCAGTAAAAAAAACCAAGCTTCCACCCACCATGATTTACCCATTCACAAGTTTATTTGAGGATGCACGCTACGGATATCAGGCAATCACTGAAAATCAATATAAGGAAGCGGTAGAATTATTCTTGAGTCTACACGATCGAATCATGCAAACTCCACGTCACATGGTAAAGGAAGCCAGTTCCAAGCCGATCGGAGATTAAAAACAACATACTTTTTAATAAGGTCACATTAAATATATTATAATTCAATAAGCCAAATTTTGAAGATGGAAAGGTATTATTATGTCACAAACAAGGAAAAAAAAGAAGAAGAAAGGCAAGAAAACTAAATTTCAGGGCATTAACTTAGACTTTATTAAAACAAAGCTTACATCGCTTCAACAGGGTAATCGATTCCAAGAAGCTATTATCTATGCGTATTATAATTACCTGCAACTAGTGCAGGGGTTTTACAACGTAGCTCGGCGACCGAGCCAGACAGCTCGCGAATATGCGATGGCTCTAGTTAAGCAAGTGAAATTACCGCCAACACAGATATACCCTTTTACGACTTTGTTTGAGGAAGCGCGATTCGGGAAGCAAGCCATGAATGCAAGTCAATATAATGAAGCCCTACAGTTGTTCTTGGGTCTTCATGACAGGATAATGGGAGGCTCAAAATAGTTTGGCAGCAGGGGCGCCTCCGCCGCCTAGTGGGTCAGGGAAAGGGGCGCAAGCTCAAAAGCAACCCCCACCTCCACCATCAAAAAAGAAAATAAGACCCCCTACTCGTAAACCTGCAGAAAAGCCTAAGCTTCCACCCCTCAAGAAAAAGGGGAAGGGAAAGATTTGGGCAGGGTTAATTGGAATTATCCTTGGGATTATTCTCATAATTGCGCTCCAGGGGATGAGCTTTCTCCCATTCATTGGAGTGCTTGTTATATTAATCGCAGTCTATTTACTGTATAAAGGTCTAACGGATGTTGATAAAGTTTTAGTCCCCGAAAAAATAACGGTTGGGGCAAAAACAAAGACTAAGATGGTCTATAAACCTAAAAAGACCTTAAATAAAGGAGCCATTTTCATTTTTATTGTTTTCATTTTCTTTGCCCTACCAATTTTTTTAACACTTTTCCAATTTGGTAACGTGTCAGATCAACCTTATTCAGTATACAATACAGGGGATGGGGGTTGTTCGAAGTTTCGAGAAAATATAGAGGGGATGGGGTACGAAACTTCGGCGGTGATTTCATCTTATGCGGAATTAACGAAGTTTCCAGATGATTATCCCTTAAACCGTACAGTTTTATTTGTCATCGGTCCGAAATCCTTATTCTTTCCAACAGATCTCTTTCACTTACAAGCTTTATTAGATGCAGGGGGAAAATTAGTTATCCTTCAAGATATGGGAACAGCGAATGAAGGCTTGATGTTTCTCGGAATCTTTGATTTTCTGGGTGCCATTCTTGGCAGTATACCTAGTGGATATGCGAACATGTTTGACTTACCCTTTCAAGATGGGTATCTCTGTGATGGTCCAGGGGGAACCGATAGTGCAGCTATTGACGTCACCTTAACTATAGCCGGAGGGTCTTATAATGTCCGGTTTTGGACTGTGAGCCCTATTGCCGGTGGCACTTCCTTCTATTCAACAGTGGATTTCACCGCAGCAAGCGTTTGGTTGGACCTTAATAAAAATTTTAATCAGGATCCAGAGGATGTCACAGCAGGAGGGGGATATGCAGTTACTGCGAGTAATGGAAACATAGTTTTAATTAGTGATCCGGATATTTTAACGAACCTTCTTATAAACGACGTTGGAGTTGATAATTCGGATTTTGCAAATGAGCTAGTTAAATCTATGACTGGGGGAGGTATTGACACAAGTTGGAAGATATTATTTGATGAAGCTCACCAGGTAAAGCAAGGATATAGTGGTGCGTTTTATTTTGGCACCATCATTGCAATTGAAGATTTTCTTTTACTTAGTTGGTTATTTGCGCCACTTGGACCCTACTTAGCATTCAGGATAACCAAGAAATTTATTCCTAAAGCTGAAAAACCTGAAAAGGTAAAACTAAGTAGAGTGAAGCGGGAAGGTGAATCACTCTATACCAAACGACTGAATTGGTTTAAACGTCGCCGCCGTTATGAGAAAGCCCTAGCTTTACTATACAGGCGACTGAAGAGATCCCTCACCAAAACTCTGAATGTCAAAGGATTTGATAAAGAAGAAGTAATTGGTATAATTTTAAATAATTATCCTGAGGGAGACGTCGATGAAAAGCGTGTCGTGAAAGCTTTTGAAAATTTTGAAGAAGTGGAAAAAGGAAGACGCGTACCATACCAAGAAGAGTTTATGAAAATCTTTTTAGAGATGCAATGGATTTCTGATCTAGCAGCTCCTAGACAGTAAATGTTAGAAAGGATTAAGAATTATGAAAATAAGTAAATAAAGGTAATGAGAAAAAGAAAAAAAAGTGATTAAAATGGCAAGTAGCGAGATTATGAGTGTGAGTGAGGTTCGAGATATTGCCCAGAGAGTGCTGACCGAACTGCGAAAATTGGTAGTGGGTAAGGGAGAAGTGATGCAAAACATATTCATTTCTCTACTTGCAGATGGCCATGTTCTCTTGGAGGGTGTTCCGGGTGTTGCCAAGACGTTCATGGCTAATGCGTTTGCCGATGTACTTGGTTGCTCTTTCAGACGTATTCAATTCACTCCAGATATGTTGCCTGCAGATGTGACTGGAACAAATATTTTAGATACAGAGCATGGCACCTTTAAGTTGAAGAAAGGGCCGATTTTCGCAAACGTGGTTCTGGCGGACGAAATCAACCGCGCCCCCCCAAAAACGCAAGCAGCGCTACTAGAGTGTATGCAAGAACGGCAGGTTACGCTTGAAGGGACGACACATAGATTAGATAGACCCTTCCTAGTATTAGCCACCATGAATCCTGTCGAACTTGAAGGGACTTATCCACTACCAGAAGCCCAAGTCGATAGATTTCTATTCAAATTAATCGTTGGTTATCCTACCGACGCAGAGGAAGTTGAGATCATCAATCGTAAACACAATCCCGTGGATATCAAATTAGAACCGATAACAAATCCCGAAATGCTAGTGCGGATGCAGAATGCGGTAAGACATGTCCATGTGGACAAAGCTATAATGGGATTCATACGCGATATCGTTATTCGGACTAGAAAAGATCCGCAGATATTACTCGGAGGGAGTCCAAGGGCTTCGATCGTATTATTGACCTGCGCGAAGGCAAGAGCTGCGATTTTGGGTAGAAATTATGTTACCCCTGACGATGTAAAATCTTTGACGTTACATGGACTGTACCATCGCTTGATTTTGAAGCCTGAGGCAGAACTCGGGGGCGTATCAGTTTCAAGACTAGTATTTAATCTCTTAGAGGAAATGCGAGCTCCAATTTAGGCTGTGATAAGTAGATGCTTACAAACCGAGGACGAATGCTTGTCCTTGCCGGAATTTTTTTCCTATTCTGGGGATCTGCATTCACAAATTATTATTTAGCAATCCTCGGAGTAGCCATGCTTTTTATGGCAGTAGTTGGTCTTCCAGCGTTCCAAGGCTCGGTACAAATGAAGGATGTCGTAGTAGAACGAATTTTGGATAAAGATAAGAGCTTCGTGGATGATTTTGTGCACATTAAAATCAAAGTGCGCAATAATGGATCCCGGCGAATTGATTTTATCCAAGTAGTTGATATTTTTCCAGGGGATGGATCCTTTAAGCTAATTCTAGGGGAAAATAGGATTGGAACTAGGATTGATCCTGGCAAGACGATGACATTTTCATACATTCTACAATGTAAGCAGCGAGGCGAATATCAGCTAGGTCCGCTCCGGGCGGTATTGAAAGACCGGTCTGGTTTCATTTTTGAGGAAAAGGAATTAGAAGAATTCACTAAATTACTGATTTATCCAAGTTATGAAGACGTGCGTAGATTAAAGTCATTTGCGACACGCCGTCGGGAAGGGATGATATTTGGAGCTCATAGGACGCGCCAAAAAGGTATGGGATCTGAGTTTTATGGGATCCGAACCTATTCGACTGATGACGAATATAGGCGTATTGATTGGAAAGCATCGGCACGCACTGGAAAACTTATGATTCGGGAGTTTGAGTCCGAAAAAAATATCCGGGTTATGATTTTTCTAGATGCGTCCTCATCAATGGTGAGTGGAGATAAATTTAATAATAAATTAGAATATTCAATTAGGGCGGCTCTAATTTTAGCCCATTTAGCTCTAGGGCGACGAGATCACGTAGGGCTTATTGTTTTTTCGGATAAATTACAGTACTATATAGAGCCAAAGACCGGCGCTGGTCAAAAGTGGCGAATGTTAGAAGCACTAGCTCGTGTGGAGGGAGCTGGAAAGAAGAATCTCTATGGGGCAATTGATTATGTCGTGAAAAGGATGAAGAAAGACTCCTACTTTTTCGTCCTTACAGATATGGAGGAGTCTTCTAAATTTTTTCTGCAAGCTCTAATGTTAGCCCGGTCGTACAATAATGAAGTCATTTTAGTAAGCCCATTTGGACCGTTTTTTGAAGCCCAAGTTACAAAAACGGTGGATATTGCGTTATTAGAAGCGATCTCTGAAGAACTTTGGGAGCGAAGAGTGAATATAAAGAATCAAATAGGTAAAATGGAAATTGAAGCCATCGATGTTTCACCCCAAGACTTTTTCCCTACGATAATTCAAGAGTATTTAAAAGCGAAGAAGAAGGGGGGAGCTGGACTTGTTTAGAGGTGGTAATGGATGAAAGGGATATTGAATACGCTTCGAGTTATCTCGGTCATCGTCTTCATCTTCACCCTCTATTGGTTGCTGAGTGTCATCATATTTCAACCTTGGCAGCCTGCAACACCGGGGACCCTAGAGGAGCTAGCATACCCCTTTACCATTGGAAATCCTGAGATCAATATTTGGAATGCATGGATTTATGTCTTTTACTACGCATTTGGGTCCCTTGGACATTTACTTACAGGTGGAATGGGAACATTTCCATTCGATTGGGCGTATTTTTGGGATAATCTGACAGTTTCATTATATTATTTTGGATTTGAGATTTGTATTGTGGTAGCAGTTGTTTGTATGATTTTATTTCTAAAAAAATGCAATCCTGAATGGTCGTTCAGGGCGTTTCTCTTTCTGATTGGCATGTTAATCTTAATTACTCTCAGCCAGTATGCATTTTATCTTAGTCCAGCCCAGTTTGGGGATCCTACTGGTAATTCGCTGTTACAGTGGTTAACGATAGGCTGGATTTTGCTATTTACACTTCTTGGAATCGTTTTTCTTAAGAAAGCAATTACGAATTTATTTAAGAAAAATTCCCGTACTATCTTTTACTTTTGCCTTGCGCCTTTTATGATTACTGTGGGTTATACATCTGCCGGACTTCTTGATTCAATTCCATCGTTCTATCTCGATACGCTCTCCAATTCCGTTGTAAATTTGAGCTTTGTGGAGTTTGTTTCGAATCCCATCTTTTTAGCAGCCTTTTTCACCTTTCTCTTTTTGGAAGTAACTTACCTAACGGCCTATAATTATGAAGTAGCTAGACCTTCTCTTGAGAGAGAAAAGATAATTAATGAGCAGTTGCAGACATTAGAAAAGCTGAGCGAACAGAAGACCGATGCTTTGGAAGCTAAAGCAGAGCTCCACTCTATTTCAATTCGACGCTTCTTCAGTTCGGAAGCATTCGATTTTATGCGGGAGGTTATTGAGAAAGGAGTTTATGATAAAGAAGCACAAGCACGGATGGCAAGTTTACGCGACTTTCAACATCTACAAACATATTTAGAGGAACTTTATGTTAGGGATCCAGAAGCTCGGCTAAGTTTAACTGCAAAAGCAGCTCTACCATCAGCAGATAAGCTAGCCAAGGCGTCTTTTATTGGAATAGGATATCGCACATTATTAGTTTTCTTGTTTATAATAATCTGTTTTAGCCCGATTTTCTTTTTTAACCTTTTAGCAATTGTACCCACACCTATCACTTCTTATCTTGAAATTCAGACGGTGGCTGCTGTCATCGTGCTGACAGTTCCCCTTGTTTTGTTGTTCCCCACAATTGGAACGATCCTCAAGCTTCGGCGTCTCCCCAAAATTAAGGAAAAGGAACTTACCCCTGAGCAGAAAAAGAAGATGATTACCAGTAAGCGTATTGGGACCGCATGAAAACCTTAATAGACCAGATAAATTTGACTCCAAGCGTCAGGTTTCGTGACCATAGAGGCAGCCACGTTTGTAAGGACAGTTAATCGTTGGGAATCCTCAACCTTTTCAATTACTTTAATCCAAACTTCATCCACAGCAACTAAAACCAACCGTCCTTCGGGTTGAGGAAAAAAGAGCAAATTAATTATACCTAAGTCTTGAGATATCCCAAGAATAAAAAGGCAAGAATCCTTGGGTGGGGATTTTCCCGTTGGATCTTTGATTTCGACAGAATGATCCCCCCTTTTCACCCGGAAGAAATGTTGTTGTGTGCTGTTAAGGAGATCCTCTGCAAGTTTCGTCTTGAAAACGGGATATTTTTTTTCAAAAAGAGGCGAATCCTTTAGATCAACTAATAGACTAGAATAATCTTCTTTGTACTTGAACTTTACCAGCCATTTTGAAGCCGATTTCGCTTCATCAGAACTCATGTTATCCCATTTAAAAATTTAATCAAGAAATCTTTTCTTATGGCGCCAGTAGTATATTTTTGCGTAAATATAGGAGATTTTTTCTACTAAAAATTTTTGAACTTGCGCTTTGAAGGGCAACTTGATCCAGTTCTTAAACGCATCTGGAGCAACTTTTGGACGATTTTCGCTCGTCTCTACAAGCGCTTGGATAATTTTCTCCTCCTGGGAATCAATGGAGGCAACTACCGTCCCTCTATCAACAATTTTTGAATGGCCTTGACACACCATCGTCCCAAGACCGAGGGGTAATTTACCTAGGCAAGTATGGCAGGCATTGCAATACGCGGCGGGTACCTTTAATGCCTTAGAAATCTGAACTGGTAGGTCTCGACAGAGTTGCACCTCACTCAATGCGAGACTATGATTACTGCCTGAGGGTTTGTCGGGCCAGGCAGAAGAGATTAGTACCAGATCAACTTTCCCTGCGTACTGTTTCCAGAGTTGCGTGTAATGCATATCCGCGCAAATCCCTAAACCAATCGCTCCGTATTTTGTATCCACGATTGATGCGTCCTTGCCACGCTTCCAATATTTCTGCTCAACGGCGTAAACAAAGTTCTTACGATAAGTTCCCAATAATCCCTCATCAGGACCGATTACAAACATAGTATTATAGAAATGTTTTTTGGTTTTTTCGATGAAAGAACCCGAAATATGGACCTTCAATCTTTCTGCTAAACTTTTTAAAGTTGAAATTGTGGGACCATCTAAAGTTTCCGCCTGCCTGAAATTATCATCCGAATGGGTGTATCCCGGAATAAAAACTTCGGGTAATAAGCATATATTCGCACCATTTTTCGCCGCTTCGGATATCATCGCCGTGGCTTTCTCAATATTATAGTCCCAATTATAGGGTTGCGACGCCATTTGGAGACATGCGATATTGACTTTCATAATAACCATAAATGTATTTTCAATATTAAAATCTGTAAGACCTTAAATAAAAGGAAAAAAAATAAATGATAGAGATTATTTGAAATTAGGAAAAACAGATTATAATTTCTATCAATAAATAAAAGAAAAATGAGGTTGAAATTATGGGTGAAAGTAAAGGTGAAGGCGGATCATGGTTATATGGATTAATTCTAATTATCGCTGGCGCTTTTATCGTCGTAACAGGTCTACTTAACATCATTGCCCCACATCTTAATCCAGTAGGGTTTATATTAACCGGGATAGATCCTAGCGGGCAGCTAGCCGCCTTGGCTACAATAACTGGCTGGCCGAGCATTCTCGTCGGAGCTTGGGGTTTCATTGGGGGCGTAGGACTCATCAAAGATCAAGAGTGGGGCTGGGGAATAAGCTTGGTTGTTTTATCCTACGTTATCGTAACCTTTCTAGCTGATTTCATCATAGTGCTTGATGCTCTGTTTAAAATGTTAATTACCTCGATTTCAATTACTCAATGGATTGAACTTGTTGCTATTATCATAGCCGCCGTTGGAATTGTCTATCTCCTCCTCACGAAATATAAATACGCGTGAGATAAACTCCATCCTTTTTTTATTTTTTTAGCTTCCGAGTTCCTCTTATATCATCATAAAGGATTTATGTTAGTGAGAGAATGTAATCGATATGGTAGATATTATCAGTATCGGAGAAATTTTACTTGATTTCATTTCGAACGAAGCAGATATCAACTTAAAGGATGTCTCCTCATTTCTGAAATTTCCTGGGGGTGCGCCAGCAAATGTGGTTGTAGTAACAAGTGCGCTCGGAGCGGAGGCAGGGATAGTTTCGAGAGTTGGGACAGACCCGTTTGGAGATTTCCTTATTGAAACATTAAAGGCGAAAGGGGTAGATGTTAGTCAAGTTTTACGTGATAAAGAACATCATACGGGTATAGTTTTTGTTGAATTAAAGAAGGCAAAACCGGACTTTACGCTTTATACAAATGTAGCATATAATTTTATGGAAACCAGTCATCTAAATAAAGATTATATCCGAGGTGCAGAGGTATTGAATTTTGGTAGTGTTACACTTTTGTTAGAGCCATCAAGAAGCGCAACGTTTGAGGCGATTTCACTAGCGAAAGATCACTGCACTATATCATGTGATGTCAATTTTCGGCTCGATTTATGGAAGTATAAACTGGATGAGATGTGGAACCTTGCAGATCGGGCGTTACAAAATGTAGATATCTTAAAAATGGGTTATAATGAGGTACTATCTATAGGGAAACATGTTAATCCTAATCGGAAAGAACTTACGCTAGATAAGGCTTTACAGGATATATATACAACCTATGATCCCAAATTAATTGCAGTTACAATGGGAGGAAAGGGAAGCCGATTAATGTTAATTAAAGATCATAAAATACAGTTAGATATCTCTCAATCAGTATATAAAGTGGTGGCTCGTGATACAGTTGGGGCAGGAGATGCGTTCTTTGGGAGCTTGCTGTATATGCTTCATAAGATGCAGAAACTTAGGGATTTAAACAGTTTGATAGAGCGGGAATTAAAACAGATAATGACTTTTTGCAATACTTTTGCGGCGCTTTCTACCACTAGAAAAGGGGCGTGGAACCTCCCAAAAATCGAAGATATCATGTATATACCTGAAATCAAAGAAAATTATATAAAATAGGTTATTTTTATGCTCCAGTTAGTGGCGATGGATCTAGACGGTACGCTCGCAGATTTTAACACTGCAATTCAACCTGAGACAATAGAATTACTTAAAAAATTACAGGATGAAGGGGTAAAACTCATTCTTACTTCGGGAAAACCTATATCCTATCTGGCGGGACTTGTACGCCAAGTTGGCTTAAATGATATGATCATTATTGGAGGAAATGGATCTATTATTTGGTTCAATTATAGGTTTCCACCGCAAAAAACCATTATGATGGAAATGACGACAGCTGCTATGAAGGAGTTAGAAAAAGTAAAAAAAGCAATAATAAATGAATTTGGAGAGAAAATTTGGATTCAACCAAATGAGATCGCCTTTAGCCTGTTTGGGAAGGATGTTGAGATTCAACGGGTTTATGATTTTTGTGATGGACTTTTTAAAGAACAGCAGATAAAACATCTGAAGAGCTTTAAGACGGGAGGAGCTTTAGATGTTGTGCCCCTTAATATGGACAAAGGAGTCGCTTTGAAATTGATCCAAGAAGAGTTAAATATTCATCTTGAAGACACCGCTGTAATAGGCGATGGTAATAATGATATTCCTATGTTTTTAAGGGCAAAACTCCGGCTAACTTTCCCTAAATCAGCTGAAATATTTAAACACCTTGTACCAAAAGTTGTGAAAGACATTAATGCGGCTTTAAAGTTTCTCCTGGATCTACTCCAATTTGAGAAAAATACTATTTTGGATACTCTAATGTAATTTTACAACACTTAGGGCTAAAAAAAAAAGGAATTAGTAGTACAATCTCAAGTCTGCTCGTCATAGTAATACTTGATTACACCTTTTCCAGCAAGCGCTACCATTACTGAAAATCCCACACCAACTGCAGATATAATGATGAAAAATATGTAGAATCCTTCGACTCCATCGCCTAGTTTGTCAATTAATTGGCCGACATTGGCACTAATTTGTAAGGCGGTTAAAATGATTAAGACAGTACCCATAGCAGCTATAGCAATTCCGAAGATAAGTGTGATATATTCGGTCTCCTCGTAAATCTTTAACCCTATGATCGCGACAGCCACAATAATAGCAGGGAAAACTATGCCCCATCCTATCATTAAAACGCGGTCGCGTACAAAATCAGAGTGATCCCATCCTAAGCCTAAACCATCAGCAACCAGCCAAAGGATGAAATGGACAATGACCGCTGCGATCATGCCACCAATGATTAAAGCAGACCAGATTATCGCTTTTTTAAATGGAGGAGTTTCTTCGATACTCATTCTAATCCCATTTATTATGTTATAATAAAGTAAGAAGATTGTAGAATATTATTATATTAATATTTATATTAATTATTGCGGAGATATGTCAAAGTTCCCCATTTTAACTCAGAAGGATCTGGAAAGAAAATGAAGGTTAGTGAAGCTATTTTACGGCGAAGGAGTGTTCGGAAATTTACTGATATACCCATTCCCATGGAAAATTTAATTAAGATCGTCGAAGCCGCAAGGTGGGCCCCGACGGCGACGAATCGCCAAAAAACACGCTTTGTAGTCGTGACAGATGACGATCTTCTTAAAAAGGTTGCAGAAAATGCAAAGATAGTGTTCTATAAACAAAAACATGCAGCTCAATCGAAAGCGATGGTTGTGGTTTGTTTAGATAGTACTGCATGGGTAGAAGAGGTGGGAGCATCTATTATGAACATGACCCTTTTAGCTTTCTCGCTAGGAATAGGTTCATGTTGGATAGGCGCTTTCGATCGCGAAAGAGTAAGAGAGCTTTTGAAAATCCCCCATAATTATAAACTGTATGCACTCATACTACTTGGCTATTATAAACAGATACCAAAACCAGCACCACGTTTAGAATTAGGAAAGATCGCTTTCTTAAATCAATGGAGAAAATCCCTAGTGAAGCCAAAAGCAAGTATTCTACCAAAATCTGGAGTTTTATCAATTGCTTTGACAAAGCCCTTCGCC